>CAKUHW010000091.1 GCA_934659415.1 uncultured Oscillospiraceae bacterium | reverse complement strand
GAAAAGGGCCTGTCCCAGGAGGCCTATGCGTTTATGGCCGGTCTGCTGTACCATGTGAAGGGGATGTGCGCCGTTACAAATCCGCTGGTGAACTCCTACAAGCGCCTGGTGCCGGGGTATGAGGCCCCATGCTATCTGGCCTGGTCCGCTTCCAACCGCTCTGCGCTCATCCGGATCCCCGCAGCGAGAGGTCAGTCTACCCGGTTGGAGCTGCGCTGCCCGGATCCCTCCTGCAACCCGTATCTGGCGCTGGCGGTGTGCCTGGCGGCCGGACTGGACGGCATTGAGCAGGGGATGGTCCCGCCCCCCGAGATCGTGGACAACATTTTTGCCATGACGCCGGCAGCCCGCAAGCGCAGGGGAATCGAGGCTCTGCCCGCCTCCCTGGACGAGGCGCTGGCCTATCTGCGGAAGGATAAGCTCATGCTGTCCACGCTGGGCAGCCATGTGTGCGGCCAGTATATCGCGGGAAAAGAAGCCGAATGGCACGAATACTGCACCAGAGTGTCCAGCTGGGAACGGGACAAATACATGATCAACTACTGACATCTGTACAGCACAAAGGACAGGGACGGCAGCCTTCGCTGCCGTCCCTGCTGTTTATCTGGAAGGGAGTGAGTGCAGTGGAGTTTACAAAGCTGCAGGCGCAGGGAAATGATTTTGTGCTTTTGGACTGCAGAGAAGGATTTCCGGATAACATGGAGCGGCTGGCCCGGGCCCTGTGCGACCGCCGGCATGGACCGGGGGCAGACGGCGTTCTCTGTCTGAGCGCTTTGGAGAACGGGAACTGGAATATGCGCATTTTCAACGCGGATGGGAGCGAGGCCGAGACCTGCGGAAACGGCTTGCGGTGCGTTGGTCGCTGGTTGGATGCGCGGGGACTGCTGGCCGGCGGTGCAGCGCGTGTTGAGACAAAGGGCGGGCTGCGGCGGGTCTCCATCGGACCGGGCGGAGCGGTCACGGCGGACATGGGGCGTCCCGCCGTACTGGGCGAGCACAAAATAGCTGTAATGGATAAAAGCTATACAGGGACTGCGGTTTCAATGAAAAACCCGCATTTTATCATCCCGGTGCGGGACATTTCCGGTGCGGAGCTGGAAGAGATCGGCCCGCAGCTTCAAACCCTTGCGGTGTTTCCCGAGGGTACAAACGTGGAGCTGGTGCGGCTGATCTGCCCGGAGAGGATCGAACTGAGAATCTGGGAACGGGGCTGCGGGGAGACGAGCGCCTGCGGAAGCGGCGCCTGTGCGGCGGCCGCCGCCCTGCGCGCCTGCGGTGCGCTGGAGGATCAGGTGACGGTGGTGATGCCCGGCGGACGGGCCGAGGTGCGCTTTGACCGCTACGGCGCAGCGGCCCTGACCGGGCCCGCGGAGCTGGTGTATGAGGGGAAAACGGCGGAGGGCTGGACATGGTGACGGTCAACGGCGGCTTTGGACGCCTGAACGGCAGCTATGTGTTTACGGAGGTCTCCCGCAGAGCCGCCGCCTGGGAAGAACAGCATCCGGGGGAGCGGCTGTTCCGGCTGGGCGTGGGGGATGTGCCGGGGCCGCTGCCGGCCGCGGCGGTAAGAGCTATGGACCGGGCCGTACACGAACTGGGGACCCGGGCCGGTTTTCGCGGCTACGGGCCGGAGGGCGGCTATCCCTTTTTGCGCAGCGCGATCGCGGAGCATATCTATGCGCCCCTGGGTGCAGCGCTTGAGCCGGAGGAGATCTTTATTTCGGACGGGGCCAAAAGCGACTGCGGCGGCCTGTTGGAGCTCTTCACGCCGGGGGTCCTGGCTCTCTGCGATCCAGGGTATCCGGCCTATGCGGACAGCGCCCTGCTGGCGGGATGGCGGCCGGAACGGCTGCCCTGTGCGGAGGAAAACGGTTTTTTTCCGGTCCCGGACAGCGTTGAGGCAGATGCGGTGTGGCTGTGCTTCCCGAATAATCCCACCGGCGTGACGGCAGACGCGGCCCTGCTGGAACGCTGGGTGGATTGGGCCCTTACCGGGCACAGGATCCTTCTGTTTGACGGCGCGTATGAGATATTTGCCCGTGGGAGCGGGCTGCCCCGCAGTATTTATGAGATTCCCGGCGCGGAGAGGTGCGCCATAGAGGTGCGGTCCTTTTCCAAAACGGCGGGGTTTACCGGTGTGCGCTGCGGCTATACCGTGCTGCCGCGGGAGCTGCGCGCAGAGGGCGCTTCGCTGCGGGCGCTGTGGGCGCGGCGGCAGGCGGCAAGGTTTAACGGTGTGTCCTATGTGACACAGCGGGGGGCGGAGGCGGTATGCTCCGGGGAAGGGCGCAGACAGGCGGAACAGGCGGCGGAGCTCTGCCTGGAGACCGCCGGACAGATGCGCCGGATGCTGGAGGATGCAGGGCTGACCGTATATGGCGGCGAATACGCGCCCTACCTGTGGGTGAAGACACCGGCGGGTCTTGGCGACTGGGAGTGTTTTGATCTGCTGCTGGAGGAAGCCCGCGTGGTGACAACGCCGGGCGTGGGGTTTGGCCCCGGCGGAAAGGGATGGATGCGGCTGACCGCCTTTGGCGACCGGAGTGAGAGGCTGCAGGCGGTGCGCAGCGCTGCGGCTGTGCTGAAGGGGCCGCCTGCACAAGCTTCGCTTCAGCCTTAAGACGGGATAACGCACCCGGGCCGCCGCAGAGCAGACGATCTGCGGCGGCCCGAAGGTCAGGGAGGAGATGTATGTCAGGTCTCGTCGTGTCCCAGGAATTTGTTGTAGTCGATCAGACCGACGAAGACCATGGAGATCACGCAGGCGATGATGAGGCCGATGTAAGCGCCGGCGTACTGCTGGCCAAACACATTGTTGACATTCTTGACGAAGAAGCCGACAAAGGCAAAGGCCATGGTGCGGATAACGCTGAAGATGGGATAGATCACGCCATAGGCCGCGTTGAAGTCCCGCCGGCCGAAAATGCGGGTCGTCATGGAGACCAGGAAGTTTGCGGTGCCGCCCAGGTCGCCGCCGATCATGATGATGGAGATCCAGAGGGTGACATTGCTGTTGGGAATTAGGTTCATGATAACGGAGACGATGAACCAGGCCAGCATGGCAAAGGAGGCCTTTTTTGTGCCGATCTTCTGGTCCAGCCAGCCCCAGGCCACGCTGAGAACGATGCCGCACAGGGAGGCCACGGAGAACATGAGCAGCGCGGTATCGGACCCGAAGCCCTTGTCCACCGTAATGCGGGGCACCAGCTGGCTGATCACGCCGGTGTTGGCCAGCATCATGAAGCCGTATCATAGAGATTGCACAGGGCGATATCCATGGCATACTCCACAGGCTTTCCGTGGACCTCCATGCCGGTCATGTTCTCCTCGTTGAAGTGCAGAAAGTGCCAGGGACCGATACCGTACTCGTCGTTCCAGCGTTTGGCGCAGGCGAGCGCATCGTCCACGATCATGGAGATCTGACCGATCTTGGGGAACAGAGGCTTCATACACAGTGCTCCTTTCCTTATACCTTGCAGCGCAGGCAGTAAATGCCGTCATGGAACGTGTCGATGAAGATGTTCCCTCTCCGGTCTACGATCACGTCCTCGGTGGTGGCCAGAGGCTTGCCGGGATATGTGTTTTCAAAGCACCACTTGGTGGGATTGGGCGGGATAAAGTAGGCGATCTCCTTCGGCACATAGGGGTCGGCGATGTCGTACACCCGAAGGCCGGCGTGGAAATAGCAGCAGTAAAGCCGGTCGTTCCGGTCCTCCAGGGCGGGGTGATCGTGCGGCTCGTGGATGTTGTGGGGGCCGAAGGGACCCTGACAGCCTAGCCCGCACTCGTTGAAGTTGGGCCAGGGGAAGCCCTCCGGAACCTCGGGATAGGGGAAAAAGGCAATGAGAGTGGGATCTGTAACATCGGTGCAGTCCACCATGCCGAGGGTATTCAGCGGCTGGGCCTTTCCGCCCAGCATTTCCTTGGACAGGCAGGGGAAGCGCTCGCCTTCGTTGGTAAAGATGGCGTATGGCCGGTGGGACAGGGGCAGGACCGTGTGGCAGCGGGCGCCGGAGCACTTGCCGCCCAGCAGGGGATGGGTCTTCAGCTGACCCACCAGCTTGGGCTGTGTGACGTCGGAGATATCGGCAATGACCATACCGGCTCCGTTATAGCCCATGTAGGCGTAATTGCCCTTGACATACGGGGGGCCGTGCAGGCCTGCGTAGTCCATCGGGCAGTTGGTCTGGACCTGATTTTTGGGTGCAATGCCGTTTTCAAACTGCTCCGGCAGCCAGAAACGACCTACCTCAACAGGACTTGTGGGGTCCTGCAGGTCCAGGATCCGGTAGATCATATTGGTGTACCCGTCGCAGGTAGAGGCGAGATGGGCGTACCGTCCGCCGTTATAAAAGAAACGGTGGACCCCAAGACAGATGTTGTCACAGGGCTTCGGGTCGCTGGCGCGCCAGGTGGAGAGCAGGCGGGGATTTTCCGGGTCGGTCTTCACGTCGTAGATCTGCAGCCCGGGAATGTATGGGTCATCCCAGCCGATATTGTGCAGGAACGGAATCCCGGTCCCCAGGGCGCACAGCATCAGGCCGTCGGCCACCTGAATTTTATTGGTCAGCTGGCCGGAGAGCTGCGGACCCTCCATGAAACGGACGAACCGGGGTCTGGAGGGGTCCGTCACCTCCAGAATAGTCCAGCCGGAATGGCGGAAGTGGGAAACATAGAGGTAGAAGCGTCCCTCTACCTCCTGCATCGCCATCTGGAAGCCGGGGCGGTCACAGAGGTCGTGAAAACCAAGCAGTTCAATGTTCTTGCTGTATCCCAGGTTTTGGGACATATGGCATTCCTCCTGTAGCATTTGACTGAATTCGGTTCCTGCAGGGGCCGTATATGCACATTATATCCAAGGTTGGCGCAATTTGTCTAATCTCAAAACGGATTGAGGGTATATAGCCAAACGGCTATATACCCTCTTGCATTCTTCCGGACAACTGCTTATACTGGTCCAAAGGGGGGAAAAAAGCATGAATACACTGCAGCTGGAATGCTTTCTGTCCGTGGCGCGCAATCATAGCTTTTCCGGTGCGGCGCGGGAACGCTATATCTCACAGCCTACGATCAGCAAGCACATCCGGAACCTGGAGGAGGAGCTGCGGGTAGAGCTGTTCCGCAGGGATTACATGAGTGCGAACCTGACTCCGGCCGGAGAGATCTACTACAAGCTCTTTAGCGGCTTTATGGAAGGGCTCCGGCAGGCGGGACAGCAGGTAAAGGAGCTGGAGGACGGAATGGCCGGCGGGATCCGCCTGGGCCTTTTGTACGGCTGGCACCTTCCGGAGCCGCTTATCCGCGGCTTTGAGGACTTTCGCGCCCACTTTCCGGAGATCACGATCTCTGTGGAGAATCACAGCTTCAAGGAATTGATCACGCGGCTGAACAACGGTATGC
>CAKUHW010000090.1 GCA_934659415.1 uncultured Oscillospiraceae bacterium | reverse complement strand
CCTCAGCGAAGGATAGCCGTGCTTCGCATACTAACAAGGAGACGATGCTTACATGAGAATGACAAAGTACATTCTGAAACGTCTGGCTTTGATGCTGTTTACCTTCTTCATCATCATCACCATCTGTTTCGTGCTCATCCGGCTGCTTCCGCAGGAGCTGCCCGGCGAGAAGAACATGGCCGAGGTCATCAAGGCCCGCTGGGAGGCCCTGGGCTATAATAAGCCCATTCTGGTCCAGTTCGGCATTTATCTGAAAAATATCTTCACCGCCGGGGATTTCGGCACCTCCTGGTATATCTCCTTCCGCACCCCCGCCATGGAGGTCCTCACCAGCCGTCTGGCCCCCACGGTGCTCATCAACCTGTACTCCCTCATCGTGTCCATCCCCCTGGGCATCCTGCTGGGCATTTACGCCGCCATCAAGAAGAACAGGTGGCAGGACAGCGTGATCAGCACCGGCGTTATGATCTTCGTCTCCGTGCCCAGCTATGTGTATGCGTTCCTGGTGCAGTATTTCCTCTATTTCAAGCTCAACTGGCTGCCCCTGCAGGTCTACTCCCTGTCGGACGCCGGCGGCAGCTGGTTCACCTGGAAAATGTTCTACAGCATGATCGCCCCGGTGATCGCCATGTCCTTCGGCGAGATCGCCGGCCTGTGCCGCTTCACCCGCGCCGAGCTGACCGAGACCCTGACCTCCGACTACATGCTCCTGGCCCGCACCAAGGGCCTTACCCGGGGTCAGGCCACCGCCCGCCACGCCCTGAAGAACGCCATGGTGCCCATTCTGCCCATGATCATCGGCTCCTTCGTCAGCATTCTCAGCGGCTCCTTCATCATTGAGCAGATCTTCTCTGTTCCCGGCGTGGGCCAGCTGTTCCTGAAATCCATCAACCTGTTCGACTATGATGTGTTCATGGCGGACTCCATTTTCTATACCTTCATCGGCCTGCTGGCCGGCATCATCGTGGACATCAGCTACGGCTTCATTGATCCGCGTATCCGGATGGGGGAGAGATAAGTATGGCAAACGAGAAGAACGTCATGATCCCCAAGGAGAAGTTCGCCTTTGTCAACGCGGGCGAGCGCATCTCCGACAAGAAGTTTGAGGATAAGCCCATCGGCTACCTGAAGGACGCCTGGATTCGCTTCCGCAAGAGCCGCGCCTCCGTTGTGGCCGCAGTCATCATCATCTGCATCGTGCTCTACGCCTTCCTGGCGCCCCTGCTCATCACCGCCCACGACTCCTCTCTGATGGTGGCCTACTACGCCAAGAAGGCCCCCCGGGTGGCCGCCCTGCGGGAGATCGGCATCTGCACCGGCGGCGTGAACCGCAGCTTCTCCGAGAAGAGCCTGATCTACACCGTGGCCCTGGGCGTCGGTGCGGAGGACACCGAGGGCAAGGGAGACGTCACCATCCAGCAGGGCCTGGACTCCGAGTATCAGCCCATGCTGCACATCGGCGACCCCTATATCCAGATCGACGGCTCCAAGAAGGAGCAGACCTACTATAAGGGTGTCATCGACAACTATCTGGAGGTGGGCTTCACCTACCTCTCCATCCAGCAGAGCGAGCTGGCGAATATCCTGGCCTGGCAGGAGGAGACCGGCAAGCAGATCCTCTATCCTCTCATTGAGAAGAACGAGTACTGCATGGACTCCGAGAACGCCAACTACTGGTACAAGGCCCAGAAGAACAGCCCCATCCGGGTGGACGCCTCCGGGAACAAGACCACCCTGAAGTACAGCCCGGATATGGTCCTGCAGGACAACTACAAGCGGGACGCCAACGGCGACCCCATCTACTACGAGCACACCGGCGGCGGCACGCTGGCCACCGCCCAGTACAAGATCCGCGTGCTCTACTACAACTACTATCAGTACCTCTACGGCTCTACCCCTGACTACCTCATGGGCACCGATGTCCAGGGCTATGACCTGGCCCTGCGCATTGCCGGCGGCATCAAGCTCAGCCTGCTCATCGCCGTGGCCGTGTCCGTGATCAACTTCCTCATCGGCGCCATCTACGGCGCCATCGAGGGATACTACGGCGGCGCGGTGGACATCATCCTGGAGCGCGTGTCCGACGTGCTCAGCGGTATGCCCTTCATTGTGGTGGCCACCCTGTTCCAGCTGCATCTGGCCAAAAAGCTGGGGCCGGTGGTGTGCCTGATCTTCGCCTATGTGGTCACCGGCTGGATCGGTACCGCCTCCCGGGTGCGTACCCAGTTCTACCGCTTTAAGAACCAGGAGTACGTCATGGCCGCCCGCACCCTGGGCGCCCGGGACCGGCGCATCATCTGGAAGCACATTTTCCCCAACACCCTGGGCACGCTGATCACCTCCTCCGCCCTGATCATTCCCAGCACGATCCTGTCCGAGAGCATGCTCTCCTTCCTGGGCATCGTGAAGATGTCCGGCACCACCACCTCCCTGGGCACCCTGCTGTCGGACGCCAGCGCGATCTGGACCAACTATCCCCACCTGATGCTCTACCCGGCACTGATCATCTCCCTGCTGATGATCTGCTTCAATCTGTTCGGCAACGGTCTGCGGGATGCATTCAACCCGGCCCTGCGCGGTGTGGAGGAATAAGCGATGGATAAAATTCTTGAAGTAAAAGACCTGGCGATCTCCTTCCGCACCTCCAGCGGTACCCTCCGGGCGGTGCGCGATATCTCCTTCGATCTGGAGCGGGGCAAGACCCTGGCCATCGTGGGCGAGTCCGGCTCCGGCAAGTCCGTCACCTCCAAGGCCATTCTGGGCATTCTGGCGGGCAACTCCATTGTGGAGAGCGGCGAGATCCTCTATGACGGCAAGGACCTGCTGAAGATCTCCGAGCAGGAGATGTGCGGCATCCGCGGCGACTCCATCTCCATGATCTTCCAGGACCCCCTGTCCAGCCTGAACCCCATCGTCAAGATCGGCAAGCAGATCACCGAGGCCATGCTGCTGAAGAACAAGACCAGCCGCAAGGAGGCCCGCAACGACTTCAACGGCCTGCTGGCTGAGCTGAGCAGGCATATGGCCGCGGCCACCGGCGACGAGGCCAAGGCCAAGTCCATGTGCGCCACCTTCGACAAGTTCTGCATCGAGGCCAACAAGCTGGAGCAGAGCTACAACAATTGCTCCTCCTTCGCCCAGGACATGGTGGCCTCCATCGAGGATCTGCTGTTCAAGACGGAGAAGCATCAGAAGATGGACGCCAGGGGCCTTATGGGCGACTACCAGAGCAAGCTGAAGCACCTGACCGATCCCTTCTTTACCGCCCGCTACAAGGACGCGCTGGCCAAGGCCTCCTCCGGTCTGGACGCCGCCCGGAGCCAGGTGAAGAGCGGCGGCGTGACCGAGCTGCCTGAGAGCGTCAGCGCGGCCCTTCACGAGCTGGAGGACCTGCTGCGCGCCATGGTGGAGCAGCCCCGGCCCAACTTCTTCCGCATCGGCTACTACGCCATGCAGAACCCCCAGGAGAAGCTGGAGGGCCGGGACATCGAGGAGCTGAACGAGACCGCCCTCAAGCTGCTGGACGAGACCTTTATGATCGAGTTCCTGCGGGTGGCCGGTTTGGGCGTGAGTCATTCCGCCCAGGAGTCTGCGGAGAAGAAAAAGGTCCTGCTGGAGCAGCTGGAGGCCTCCAAGGCCTATTTCCGGGGCGAGCTGGTCCACGGCGAGGCCACCAAGCACGCCAGGGAGCTCACCGCCAAGGTGGAGGACTCCATCGACCGGCTGGAGATCGTAAAGGACAGCGCCGCCTATACCTTTGGCACCAGCCTGAACGATGCCATCGAGAAGTATTTCTACTATAAGAAGCGCAATCCCAAGGAGGAGGCCCGCTTCGCCAGGCAGAGCAAGCGCCGGGAGGAGCTGATCGCCCGGGGCAAGACCGTGGACTGGAAGGTCGTGCCCAAGGTGGTGTTCGACCTGGACGTGCTGGAGGCCAACATTGTGGCCGTGATCGACCGGATGGAGGCCGGCTGCCGCCGCTCCATCCAGCAGGCCGAGCAGCTGGACTGCGCCAAGCGCAGCCTGGAGATCGTGGACTACTTCAAGGACAAGGCCTCCAAGGCGGTGAACAAGATCACCCGCGCCATGGCCAAGGAGACCGCCATCAAGCTGATGGAAGAGGTGGGCATCTCCGAGCCGCGGATGCGCTACTACCAGTATCCCTTCGAGTTCTCCGGCGGCATGCGCCAGCGTATCGTCATCGCCATCGCCCTGGCGGCCGACCCGGAGATCCTCATCTGCGACGAGCCCACCACCGCCCTGGACGTGACCATTCAGGCGCAGATTCTGGAGCTTATCAACAACCTGAAGCGGGAGCGCAACCTCAGCGTCATCTTCATCACCCACGACCTGGGCGTGGTGGCCAACATGGCGGACGACATCGCGGTGATGTACGCCGGTAAGATCGTGGAGTTCGGCTCCGCCGACGATATTTTCTACGATCCCCGCCACCCCTACACCTGGGCCCTGCTCTCCTCCATGCCCGATCTGGACACCAAGGAGAAGCTGGACGCCATCCCCGGCACGCCGCCCAACATGATCTATCCCCCCGTGGGCGACGCCTTTGCCGATCGGAACAGGTACGCCATGCAGATCGACTTTGAGCAGCAGCCCCCCATGTTCAAGATCAGCGACAGCCACTATGCGGCCACCTGGCTGCTCCATCCCGATGCTCCGAAGGTGGAGATCCCCAAGATCATCACGGACCGGATCGAAAGAATGAAGAGGAAGGCGGGTGCCGTCAATGAGCAGTGAGAAGAAGAACGACGAGGTCCTGCTGCGGGTAGACCACCTCTGCCAGTACTTTGGCCCGGTCAAGGCGGTGGACGACGTCAGCTTTGACATCAAGAAGGGCGAGGTCTTCGGCCTGGTGGGCGAGTCCGGCTGCGGCAAGACCACCACCGGCCGCTCCATCATCCGCATTTACGACATCACCTCCGGCAGCATCTACTTCAAGGGCCGCCGGGTGTGCGCCGGCACCAAGTCCTACAAGGACGAGATCGCCGCCCAGCGGGAGAAGATCAAGGAGCTGAAGAAGTCCGGCGATGCCGCCGCCCAGGAGCAGATCAAGGCCTGTGAGGGGCGCATTGCCGAGCTGAAGCAGGAGATCAAGTCCGCCGAGCACGACCACAAGCACTCCGACGCCGAGTACGCCAAGGAGCGTCAGGAGGAGCTGAAGGCTGAGTACGCAGCGAAGATCGCTGCCGCCTCCGGCGCGGAGAAGGCGGAGCTGGAGAAGAAGCTCCATGAGGAGCTGCGTCTGGCCAAAAACTCCAAGCTCATCACCCAGATCCAGATGATCTTCCAGGACCCCATTGCCTCTCTGAACCCCCGTATGACCGTCCGGGAGATCATCTCCGAGGGCCTGGTCATCCAGGGCATCAAGGATCAGGCGTATAT
>CAKUHW010000089.1 GCA_934659415.1 uncultured Oscillospiraceae bacterium | reverse complement strand
AGGCTGCGCTTGCGGCGTATCCGATCCCGATGGCTTTGTTCAGCGGATTGGCCAGAGACTGCAGGGCGCAGTAGACCACGATCCATACGATGGCAAAGGTCAGTTCGCTTTTCTCATAGAGCTTTTTCATATCAATTCCCCCTGTAGCAGACAAACGGGGGGCGGGAAGGCAGGCCCGACCCATGAAGACAACAGACGCAGTGCAGACCGGGTCTCATCGGTCTGCACTGCGTCTAAGCGTCTGGCATACTGATCTCTTCTGTTTTACCGTTTCTGAACCGGATCAGACAGGTGTACCTGCACTTTGGACAGAACAGAGGAAAATCCTCCAGCACCGTATGGGGGCGCACCTGCGTTCTCGTCTTGCCGCCGCACCTGGGGCAGCAGTGCCAATTCAAGTTTGATTTCAGAGCTTCAGCCATCTCTACCACCTCACCCGGCCCATGACGCAGGCTTCGCAGACTGAGAGCAGTCCATTTGCTTTATCACGGTATTTCCTCCTGTGCGGCCAATACTGCGCCCCGGTACGCCTGCTCCAGCTGGGCGCGGATAAGCGCCTCGTCGTACTTCAGCGAATTGTTGGCGATGATGCTCGCATAGCCGTGCGCAAACAGGAAAATCGTCAGAAATACTTTTTTTGCCTGTTCCATACTGACCTTCAGGGCATCCCGTATGGCGGAGAGGACAGGGGTAAGCGCCTCGGCGTCGATCAACTCAAGCAGAGTGCTTCCGCTGAAAAAATCCGACTGGAAGAGGAAACGAAACAGGTGGGGCTCTTCTATGGCAAAGCGGATGTAATTCAGGCCGATTCCAAGGACCGGACCCTTCGGGGGACTTTCCAGCTTCATCAGGTATTCCGAATGATAGCGGTCTGCCTTTGCATAGACCGCCCGCTTCAGTTCCTCGATTGTTGCGAACTGGTACATGACGGGCTGAGTGGAGCAGCCCAGCCGCTCCGACACGGTCCTCGCGCTGATGCTTTCCGCCCCTGCTTCACGGGCGACCGCAAAGGCCGCGTCAACGATCATTTCCTTTGTGACCTTTGCTTTTGCGGGCATGGCCGTCCCTCCGAATATAATTTGAATTATATATAACTCGAATTATACATCAGAGAACACGACTTGTCAACCCGGTCGGTGAAAGGTCCGGTAAAACCGCCCTGCGTTTTTGGATCCGGTATTTTGGGAGGCCGCGCTGTGCAGAGGCTTTCTTTCAGCGGACTTTTGAGTCTTCCTCTGTCTGGCCGCCGGCTGTGTTCAGCTCGAGGTTCATCAGGTCAAAATCAACATAGGCTCCGTTGATCTTGAAGAAATGGGGGAACGTACACAGCTTCTGAAACCCGTATTTCTCATACAGGCGGATGGCGCGGGCGTTGCTGCTGCGCACCTCAAGGTTCAGCTGCTCAAAGCCGTTTCCCCGGGCAAAGGCAAGAACTGCTTCCGTCAGTGCGGATGCCGCGCCGCAGCCCCACCATGCCTTTTTCAGGCTGATTCCGAACACCCCGCGGTGGTGCATGCGGTTAGGTCTGCGGTTCAGGCTTGCCGTGCCGATGATCTCGCCGTCCACTTTGGCAAGGTACTGAACATTGTCAGGCGACCCGCTCTGCGCACGCAGGTAGTCCTGCTCCGCTTCAAGGCCGAGCGGCACACCCTCCGCGCCGAAGCTGAGATTTTCCGTTTCACCGCCTACGATCTTCAGGTAATCCAATAGTTCGGCGGCGTCCTCCGGCCGTGCGCGCACAATGACAAGCAAACTGTTATTCATCGTCAAGACTTCCTTTCTCCGGCATGAGCGCCCCTTGCCGCTCGTGTCTGAAATGGAGCGCGGACAGCACGCCGATCGGAAAAAAATATGCGCACCAGCACTCCAGCGCAATGCTTCCGCCGAGCCTGCCGCTTCCGTCCGACATTGCGGTACGGAACATGCCCGTCATCGGCAGGACCAGGCAGCCGAAGAAGAACACGCCATGAATCATCATAAGGCACTTGAGCCATCTGTCCTTTTTGTTCTCCGGCCGAATCGTCAGCCCTGTGAAGAATGTGGACAACGCCATCATGCCATAGCCCAGCAGATCGTAGCTGAAAAACAGGCCGCCCTTTGAAAAGTCCAGGATCATGGCAGCCTGTTCGCCCAGCGGATCGCTGCTGACGGCCGTCGTCTGTGCAAAGTACACCAGCAGAACGAGGACCGCATAAATGCAGCCGAACAGCAGTCCGGCATTTGCAGCCACCCGTCGATCCTCGCTGCTCTCCGCATGGAATCCCGCGGTCATAAGCAGGTAGCCCAGGGCGAGAAAGATGCAGACAACATAGCTCCAAAAGTCAGATAGGAACAAAAAGGCCGCAAAGAGTGCTACGGTGATCACGACGGCGCCCGCGCCGATTCTGGCAATGGTTCGATTCACAGGACCTGCTCCTCTCCTCTGTGCGTTATGCCTTGCTGATTTTTCGATATAAAGCGCATTGCTTAATGTGCATCGTTTGATGCACACCGGGCATTATACGGAGAAAGGGCCGATTTGTCAAGAGAAGGCGGTCCGGCCTTACGGAAGGAGCGGCGTTGGGCAGACCGTGCGGCCTGGATATGTGCACATAGCTTTCAGCCGTTCCGGCGGATATGACACATTAAGAAAGTCTTTGGAAAATCCAGCGTACCTCTGCAGAGGTACGCTGGGTTTTTGCTGGGCGGCTGGGGCGCCTGCTGGAGAGAGCGCGCTCTACAGAGCGTTATCAGGGGCGAAAACGGTTTCGGAGCGGCTGCCCCGCAGGCCGTAAAAAACCGCATGACTGCGTGGAGATCTGACGCTGTGCAGGTTACCATAATACAGGACCGTAAGGGCGAGTACAGAGAGTTATCCACAAGTTCCACAAAGTTTTCAACAGACGTTAAACCATTGCGGCGCAATGGATAGAATCGATGAACGCCCCGTGCAACAAACCGTGAAACTATAGTTTTGCAAAAGATAAAATGCAAAAATGGTAGACCATAATCGGAACGGGCGGCAGAGGCAGGGATACCCGCCTCACCGCCGCCCATAAGAAAAGCTTCTCACGCTGCCGCGGCAGCGTGAGAAGCTCAAATCCTGATCAGAACGGCGGCTCCCAGGCGGCATTTACCCGCGGGAGATATCCAGGCTGGCCCTGGCGTTGAGCTCCCAGCCGGCGGTGTGTCCGGCCAGATACTCATAGTAGCCCTGGCAGCCGATCATAGCGGCGTTGTCCCCGCAGAGGGAGAGGGGCGGCATCCACAGTCTGGCTCCGGCTGCCTGGCAGGCGGCAGTCAGGTCGGCGCGGATGCGGCTGTTGGCGGCCACGCCTCCGGCAGTGGCGATCTTGTTCCAGCCGGTGCGGGAATTGGCCTCCATGACCCGGGGGACAAGGGCGTCGGACACGGCCCGGGCAAAGGAGGCCGCCAGATCGTGGAGATCCAGCGCCTGGCCGGTCTGCTCCGCATGGTGGACAGTGTTGAGCACCGCGGTCTTCAGTCCGGAAAAGGACATATCCAGGGGGTTATCGTCCACATGGGCGTTTGGAAAGGAGAAGGCCCGGTCATTTCCACCCTGGGCCATGCGGTCCATCGGCGCGCCGCCGGGATAGCCCAGCCCCAGCACCCGGGCGGTTTTGTCAAAGCATTCGCCCGCGGCGTCGTCCCGGGTGGAGCCCAGGATCTCAAAGTGAGTGTAGTCCTGCACGGCAACGATGGCGGTGGTCCCGCCGGACACGCACAGGCACAGAAAGGGCGGCTCCAGATCCGGGTGGGCGAGGTAGTTGGCGGCGATATGCCCCCGTACATGGTGCACCGGGATCAGGGGCACCCCCAGGCCGAAGGCGGCGGCCTTGGCAAAGGACACGCCCACCAGCAGCGCGCCGATCAGCCCCGGGGCATAGGTCACGGCGACGGCGTCGATCTGGTCCTTGCGCAGGCCGGAGCGCCGCAGCGCCTCGTCCGCCAGGGGAGAGATGGCCTCCACATGCTTGCGGGAGGCGATCTCCGGCACCACGCCGCCGTACACGGCGTGCATCTCCGCGGAGGAGGCGATCACCGAGGACAGCACGGTGCGGCCGTCCTGCACGACGGCGGAGGCGGTCTCGTCGCAGGAGGACTCAAAGGCAAGGATATTCATGGGCACGACCTCCCGGTGAAGTTTGGGCCCGTCAGACGGTCTGGGCCTTGATGAGGTTGGTGGAGCCGGGCGATGGGCACGCCGGCGGTGATGATCACCGTGTCTCCCTGGTGGACCAGCCCATCCTTTTTGGCCACGTCCACGCACATGTGCAGCAGCCGGTCAGTGGAGTCCACCGTGCCGCACAGGCAGGGAATCACGCCCCAGGAGATGGCCAGCTGGCGGCGGACCTGCTCCTCGGTGGTGATGGCGATGATGGAGCAGCCCGGGCGGAAGCGGGAGATCATCCGGGCGGTATAGCCGGACTTGGTGGCGGCCAGAATGGCGGCGGCGGAGAGATCCATAGCGGTCTGCACACTGGAGTGGCTGATGGCATCGTTGATGCTGTCAAACCGGCCCCAAGCGGCGTTGCGGAAGCGCTTGCCGTAATCCACCGCGTTCTCGGCGGCCACGACGGTGTCTACCATGGTGGCCAGGGCCTCCGCGGGATATTTGCCCGAGGCGGTCTCGCCGGAAAGCATCACGCAGCTGCTGCCGTCAAACACGGCGTTGGCTACATCGGACACCTCTGCCCGGGTGGGTCGGGGATTGCGAATCATGGAGTCCAGCATCTGTGTGGCGGTGATGACGTTCTTACCCTTGCTGATGGCGGACTTGATCATCCGCTTCTGGATAATGGGCACCTCAAAGGCGGGAATCTCCACCCCCAGGTCTCCCCGGGCCACCATAATGCCGTCGGCGGCGTCCACGATGGCGTCCAGATTGTTTACGCCCTCCCGGTTCTCGATCTTGGCAATGATGCGGATATCCTGTCCGCCCAGGGCGTCCAGCACGGCGCGGATCTCCTCCACATCGGAGGCCCGGCGGACAAAGGAGGCGGCCACAAAATCAAAATCATGCTCCACGGCAAAGCGCAGATCGTCCTTGTCCCGCTCCGTGAGGGCGGGCAGGGAAATGCTCACATCGGGGATGTTGATGCTCTTGTTGTTGGACAGCTCTCCGCCGGTGACCACGGTGCAGTGGATGTCCTGCCCGTCGATGCTGTCCACGGTCAGATCTACCAGGCCGTCGTCGATGAGCACATGGCAGCCGGGCTCCAGCTCCCGGTGCAGATTTTCATGGGTGACGGACACCTGGCTGCGGTCCCCCTCCACATCCCGGGTGGTAAGGGTGAACTTGTCCCCCTCCGCCAGCTCGATAGAGCCGCAGCCGAAGGTGCGGATGCGGATCTCGGGACCCTTGGTGTCCAGAATGGTGGCCACGGGCGCGCCCAGATTGTCCCGGATGC
>CAKUHW010000088.1 GCA_934659415.1 uncultured Oscillospiraceae bacterium | reverse complement strand
CCATTGCCCTGCGCAGCAGGTATGCCGCAAGCTGCCGTACCTTTGCCGTATTTTTGGTGTTCAGCAGCAGCCTGTAGCGGTAGCGGTCATTTACCCGGGCTACTGCGGCCGGCGCGGGGCCGAGCAGCCGGTACGGGATATCTGCATAGTCCGGCTGCCGCAGAGCTGAAGTCAGTGCGCTGCGCAGCCGCAGACACGCGCGCAGCACAGCGCTCTCCTCCAGCCCGGATACGTGAAGCATAAGCAGGTCGCTGAAGGGCGGACAATCCCGCAGCCTGCGCATCTGAAGCTCCTGCGTGTAGTAAGCGTCGTAATCCTGCCGCGCAGCGCAGCGGATCACCTCGTTGTCCGGGGTAAAGGTCTGCACGATGGCACGGCCCTGCTTTCTGCCGCGCCCCGCCCGCCCGACCACCTGGGTAAGCAGTGAAAAGGTCCGCTCTCCTGCCCGGTAATCGGATGCGTACAGCATCTGGTCAGCTGCCAGAACCCCAACCAGAGTGACATTTTCAAAATCAAAGCCCTTTGCGACCATCTGAGTTCCGAGCAGTATGGATGCCCTTCCTTTGCGGAAGCGATCCAGTATGGCCTCATGGCTGTTTGTGGCGCTTACGGTATCCGCGTCCATCCGAAGAATGCCAACGCCGGGGAACAGTCTCTGCAGCTCCTCCTCTGCCCGCTGGGTACCGACACCTTCATAGCGTAAGAGCCCCCCGCAGGCCGGGCATCGGTCCGGAGCAGGCTCCGAGTGGCCGCAGTAATGGCACATCAGCCGATGATTGGCCGAATGGTAGGTCAGGTGGACCGAGCAGCGGGGGCAGACAGGCGTCTGGCCGCATTCTCCGCAGGTCACCATTCTGCTGGCGCCGCGCCGATTGAGAAACAGAATGGCCTGCTCCCCCCGGGCCAGCGTCTCCTGCAGGGCGGAGAAAAGCGACCGGCTGACGCAGTCTCCGTTACCGGCATGCAGCTCTTCCCGCATATCTACGACGGATACCTCCGGGAGCGGCCGCGCGTTATAACGCCGACATAGAGTCAGAAGCTGATAATCCCCCTGTCTGGCATGATACATGGTCTCGATCGTCGGGGTCGCGGACCCAAGAATCAGCAGGGATTTTTCCTTTACACACCTATATTTTGCAATCTCTCTCGCATGATATCTTGGGGCCTGTTCCGATTTATAGGACGGTTCCTGCTCTTCGTCCAAAATGATAGCACCCAGGTCGTGCACCGGGGCAAAGACGGCGGAGCGGGTCCCGATCACTACGCTTGCCTCCCCGCTTCGAACGCGTTTCCACTCATCACACCGCTCGCCGCCGGCCAGACCGCTGTGAAGCAGGGCGACGCGGTCGCCAAAAAAGCGGAGAAAGCGTTCCAGCAGCTGCGGCGTCAGAGCGATCTCAGGTACAAGGACGATCACGGACCTTTTTTGCGCCAAGAGTTCCTGAATCAGCCGGATATACACCAGGGTCTTCCCGCTGCCAGTCACACCGTACAAAAGAGCTGCCCCAAAGGGCTTTTTCGACAGGGCCAGAAGAGATGCAAGGGCATGCTGCTGCTCTTCGTTAAGGGTGATCTCCGGCGGAGCCTCCTGTGCGTCAGGGGGCTTCGGCCGCCGATAGACCTCCCGACGGGTCAACTGCAGAATCCCGGCACGCTCCAGTGTCCGCAGCGTGGTCATGGACGCGCCTGTAAAATAACACAGCTCCTTGGCAGAAACCTGTCCGGCGGCGCAGAGTACCTCGACGACCGCATACTGAAGGGGCGCACGGCGGCGCTTCGGCCCGATTTGAGCCATGGCTTCCGCCGGGTCGACAGCCAGAGCGGCGACCTGCTCCGTCTTATCTCCGACCCCACGCGCCGAGCTGGTCTCCTTCTGGATCACGCCCTGTTCTGCCAGCAGACGGATCGCCGCTGCCGAATCCGCCGTGCCAAATGCCAGCCGGATCTGGCCCAGCTCTGCGGCCTCGTCGTTTGCCAGAAGCAGATCCGCAAGGCGTCTGCCGCCGGAAGAGGATCCCGCAGCCTCATAAAGCCGTTCCCGATCAATGCCCGGCGAAAGGCGCCAGCAATCCTTCAATTCAAACCAGAGACCGGCCGGCAGCATGATGCGGGCTGCCTCATATACCGTGCAGAAATACCGCTCCCGCATCCAGAGCGCCAGGCGAAGGCTGCGCTCCTCCAGCATGGGGCTTGTGTCCAGCTGTGCCTGAATATATTTCAGCTTTACATCGGGTGGCGGCTCACATTCACTGCGTGACAGCACAATGCCCTCGCTGGTCCGGTTTCCCGGACCGAAGGGGACTGCGACCCGCATACCGGGCCGCAGCGTAGCGGAGATGCCGGGCGGCACCAGATAGTCATAAGGCCGGTCAATGGCATAGATGGCAGCGGCCACGGCAATTTTTGCGATATCTGCCAAGACTGTGCCTCCATTCAAAAAGCAAGGCCGCCGCCGGGGCTTCCGGCGGCGAACCTGCCGCGCATGTTATCTGTCACTGCTCGGCCAGGGGCAGAGTATCATCACAGACAGAATCAGTTTCCTCGTCATAGCGGAGCAGGCCGTCTGCGACCTCCTGCACTGCCATGGATACCGGCTTATCGTCCAGAATGATCTCATCGGCTTCGGCCTCGCTGGAGATCTTGCGGGCGCGGTTGGCCACCATGTTTACCAGCAGGTAACGGCTGGGGACGTTTTCAAGCAGCTGTTTCATAGGGGGATAGAGCAGCATATTGATCAATTCCTTTCTTCCTCTGTTTGACTGATAATACTTTTGGCCAGACTCATTCTCTGCGCTGCGCGGCAGCGGCTGGCCTCCAAAATCGTATGCAGCTCGCCGGCTGCCTGTTCTACATTGTCGTTGACGACAATGTAGTCGTAGTGGATGCTTTCCCGGCATTCGGCCCGGGCCCGCTTCAGACGGAGCGCAATGACCTCTTCAGCATCGGTGCTGCGTCCGCGGAGGCGGGCGGCAAGAGCCTGCGGCGACGGCGGCAGGACAAAGACCAGGACCGCATCCGGGCAGCGGGAGCGGACCTTTGCGGCACCCTGGACCTCAATATCCAGCAGCACATCACAACCCAGGTCCCGTTTCTCCTGAATAAGCTTCAGGGAGGTTCCATAGTAGTTTCCCACATACTCGGCGTACTCCAACAGTTCACCCGCGGCGATCATCCGCTCAAATTCCTGCCGGGAGACAAAATAGTAGTTCACTCCGTCCTGCTCTCCCGGCCTTGGCTCCCTGGTGGTGTAGGATACTGAAAAATAGATATCCGGGCAGCGCTCCAAAAGCCGCGCGATCACGGTGCTCTTGCCGACTCCGGACGGGCCGGACAGAACAATAAGCTGCCCACGTCTCATTTCCGAATCCCCATTCATCCTCATTCTTCCTCTTTTCCTTCGCTGCAGCGCTCAATCAGGACCTCCGGAGTCAGAGAAGACCATATTACATGGCCGCTGTCCATAATGAGCACCGCCTTGGTCTTTCGCCCAAAGCTGGCATCGATCAGGACGCCGCCGTCCCGGGCCTCCTGCCCCAGACGCTTGATTGGGGCGGAATCCGGGCTGACGATCGCCACGACGCGCTGGGCGGATACCGCGCTGCCAAATCCGATATTGACCAGTTTCACAGCTCTCTCCTGCCCTTATTCGATGTTTTGCACCTGTTCGCGGATCTTCTCGATCTCGGCCTTGATATCCACTACCATGCGGGTGATCTCGATATCACTGCACTTTGAACCGATGGTGTTGGCTTCCCGGTTGAACTCCTGGATCAAAAAGTCCAGCTTGCGGCCGACGGCGCCGCCCTTGTCCAGCATATCACGAAGCTGGGAGAGATGGCTGTGCAGTCTTACGGTCTCCTCGTCCACCGCCACCTTATCCGCGAAGATCGCTGCCTCTGTGAGCAGGCGGCCTTCGTCGATCTGCGTGTTCTGAAGTACTTCATGCATCTTCGCTTCAAGGCGGGCACGATAGTCAGAAACCGTCTGGGGAGATCTGGCTTCCACGGCGGCAGTCAGGCTTTCAATCGTGTCTGCACGGGCGAGAATATCCGCCGCCAGGCGGATGCCCTCCCGCTCCCGCATGGCGTTGAAGTCGTCCAGCGCCAGATCCATCGCAGACAGGAGGCGCGCTTTAAGCAGCTCGGGGTCCTCCTGCACCTTTTCCACGGTCAGCACATCCGGGAAGCGCGCCAGATCCGCCGAGGTGTATTCCTGCCGGATACCCAGACTGGCCCCCAGCTTCTGCAGATGGAGCATCGCATTCATATAGGCGACCGCCAGCGGCTCATTTACCGTGACGTTCAGTTCGTTTCCCGCAGTATGCAGAACTGTGACAAATACGTCTACCTTGCCGCGGCCGACTTTGCTCTGGACCAGCTCCTTCAGCGCATCCTCAGCGAAAATGTAGGTGCGGGGCATTTTGACCGTACAGTCCAGATAACGGTTGTTGACGGCGCGCAGCTCCACGGTAACGGTCATATCCTCGCAGGTCTGCTCCCCCCGGCCATAGCCGGTCATACTTCTGATCATCGGAGTCCCTTCTTTTCAGAGATTATCGGACGGCCCTGGCGATCCGGGCCACATAGAAACCGATCAAACGGCTGAACCCATAGTCATAGAGAATAAACACAACGTTTGCGGTCAGATAGAGTACCCAAAGGCGCTCCAGGAGGATGCCCGGCAGAGTATCGAGCACCGCACCGGCCATGACCTGCGTAACCAACGTAAACGCCGCATTGAAAAATATCAGCTTCAGTACATACTCCGCCCAGCGTTTCCGCAGCCGCTCGATCAGCGACTTGACCAATGGGTAGAGCCCAAACAGCACCGCATACAGCAGGGCACAGAACTTCTCCGGCAGGAGCAGAAAGGCCAGAAGCGATACGCCGCCCCAGCAGAGAAAGCCGGCACCCATCCCCACCGATATCACGGCGGCTGCCGGGAACAGGCCGGCGGCTGCCACCAGGCCCCAGCTCCCGGAGGGGGCGACCGAAGCCACATAGACCAGAAGCAGCGACACCGCGCCAAGAACAGCCGGGTAAGCAATGTGGCCGGCCGCTCGCTTCCTCATCTGCAGCCTCCGCACAGACAGTTCATGCACATCAGTCCGGTGCAGCAGTCCAGACTGTCACACTGCGTGCCGGTCATATCCTGACCTGTACGATAGGAAAACCCACCCTGCTGCATCATACTGAGGGCCTGACGGTATTCTGCATTGCCGGGCTCCATCCGGCAGGCGATCTGATAGTTCTGGCGCGCTTCATCCAGCCAGCCCCGGCGATAGGCGATACTGCCCATCAAAAAATACCATTCGCCGCTGTGGGCGTCCATTCCCTGGAGAAGCTGCTCCGCTCCGTCAAGGTCATTGCTGTTGATGCGCTGCCGAACCTGGGCAATCTGGCCGGAGCCGGAGGAGCTGTAGCT
>CAKUHW010000087.1 GCA_934659415.1 uncultured Oscillospiraceae bacterium | reverse complement strand
TCGCCGGTGACCTTCTGGAACGCGGCGGGAGACAGGCGCTCCACCGCCTCCAGCAGCTCCAGCTCGTCCAGCATGCCCTTCTCCTCGGCCACCTTCCGGGCAAACTGCTTGAGGAGGACGGCGCGGGGATCGGACATGGTGTACACCGCGTGGCCCATGCCGTAGATCAGGCCGGAGCGGTCCCCCGCCTCCCTGCGCAGCAGGGCCTCCAGGTAGGAACTCACCTCGCCGTCGTCCCGCCAGTCGGCCACACCCTCTTTGATATAGCCGAACATCTCCATGACCTTCTTGTTGGCGCCGCCGTGCTTCGGCCCCTTCAGAGAGCCCACCGCCGCGGCGATGGCGGAGTAGATGTCCGTCCCCGTGGAGGACAGCACCCGGCAGGCAAAGGCGGAGTTGTTGCCGCCGCCGTGCTCCATGTGGAGCACCAGGCACAGGTCCAGCAGCCGGGCCTCGGCGGCGGTGTAGCGGTTGTCGTGGCGGACGGAGTAGAGGAAGTTCTCCGCCACGCCCAGCCCCTCCTGGGGGCGGTGGAGGTAGAGGGACTCGTTGTCGTAATAGTGGCGCTTGCAGGCAAAGGCGTGGGCCACGATCACCGGGTAGCGGGCGATGAGCTGCACTGCCCGGAAGAGCTCGGACTCCAGGGAGGTGTCCTCCGGGGCCTGGTCGTAGGAGTACAGGGCCAGGGTGGACCGGGCCAGCTTGTTCATCACGTCCCGGCTGGGGGCCTTGAGGATCATGTCCTCGGTGAAGCCGCTGGGCAGGCTGCGGTGGGAGCTCAGCAGGCTGCGGAAGGTGTCCAGCTGGTCCCGGGTGGGCAGAGAGCCGAACAGCAGCAGGTAGGCGGTCTCCTCATAGCCGAAGCGGCCCTCATCCAGAAAGCCGTGGATCAGATCCACCACGTTATAGCCCCGGTAGATCAGCTTGCCGGGCATGGGCACCCGCTCGCCGTCCTCCATATAGTAGCCGCTGACGTTGGCGATCTGGGTGATGCCGGCCATCACGCCGGTGCCGTCGGCGTTGCGCAGTCCGCGCTTGACCCCGTATTTTTCGTAGAGCTCCGGCGCAACGCTGTGCTGCGGGCCGTACTGGCTGCATATAGTGTTCAAAAAGGCCCTGGACCTGCTGTCCAGCGTGTCCACCGTGTCGTCGTCATAAAAGCGCATGGCCGGTCTCCTCTCCTTGTTCTTCAACAGTGTAAATCATAGTATATCTTCTGCGGATGAATTAGTCAACTGATAATTATTCATAAATTCTGAGAGAAACGGGAGAAAGCAGCCGAAAACACAAGAAGGAGGACTTGATGTTGCAAAAGAGCATGTTGACCCGGCAGCTGCTCTGCCCGCTGCTGTTGGGGGTGCTGCTGGGGGCGGCGGCGCTGCTGCTGCCCCTGCTGGCCCTGGACGCCCCGGAGACGCCTGTGATGGAGCCGCCGGAGCCCTCGCCGCTCCCCTCCGCGGCGGCGGAGCCGTCCCCTGCCGCCGCCTGGGACGCGGGGCAGCCGGTGCGGGTGCTGCTGGAGGACGGCACAGTGGCGGAGCTCACCATGGCGGAGTACCTGTGGCGGGTGGTGGCGGCGGAGATGCCCGCCTCCTTTGAGCCGGAGGCGCTGGCGGCCCAGGCGGTGTGTGCCCGGACCTACAGTCTCTGGAAGATGCAGGCGGGAAGCCACCGGGGGAGCGGGGCGGATCTGTGCAGTGACTCCCACTGCTGCCAGGCATATATCGAGCCGGAGGAGGCGGCCGGGCGCTGGGGCGGACTGGCGGAGACCTACACGGCAAAGATCGCCGCCGCGGTGGCCGCCACGGACGGGCAGGCGCTCACCTACGATGGCCGGGTCATCCAGGCGGCCTTCTTCTCCTCCGCGGCGGGCAGGACGGAGGATGCGGCGGCGGTGTGGGGAAACAGCCTGCCCTATCTGGTGCCGGTGGACAGCCCGGAGGGGGAGGAGGTGCCCAACTACCACACCACCGTGACCCTGACGGCGCAGGAGCTGCGCGCCCTGGCGCAGGAGGAGCACCCCGACGCGGTCCTCACCGGTGACAGCGCCGGGTGGATCCGGGACGTGACCTACACCGCCTCCGGCCGGGTGGCCCAGCTGTCCCTCGGCGGAGTGACCCTCTCCGGCGGCGCGGCCCGGGAGCTCTTTGGCCTGCGCTCGGCCAGCTTTACGGTGGAGGAGGCGGAGGGGGTGTTCACCTTCTCCGTCACCGGCTATGGCCACGGGGTGGGCATGAGCCAGTACGGCGCCAATGCCATGGCAAAGGCGGGGAACTCCTGGCGGGAGATCGTGGAGCACTACTACACCGGGGCGAAGGCGGAGAGGATGGAGTGAGACCCGTCAAAAAAACCGTTGTATTTCTCCTATAAACATGGTATGATATCCGGGCAACATAATTTCAGAAAGGCAGTTTTTCATCCATGCTTACCTTTACCGAGCCTCAGCTCACAGACCGGGTCTGGGCCCAGCCGCTGCTGTCGGCGGAGCCCACATTGGGCTGCGACTATAACTACAATAATGTATACCTCTGGAGCCGCGCCTACCGGGAGAGGATCGCCCGCCTGGGGGACCGGCTCCTGGTGCAGGTGAACGCCCGCCTGGGGGTGAGCTACCTGTATCCGGCGGGCAGCGGCCCTCTCGCCCCCGCCCTGGACGCACTGCGGGAGGATGCCGCCGCCCACGGCGCGCCCCTGTCCCTGGTGTGCGTCACCGGCGATCAGCGGGAGAAGCTGGAGGCGGAGTGCCCCGGCCGGTTTGCCTTTGAGAGCGACCGGGACAGCTGGGACTATATCTACGACATTGACCGCCTGGCCGACCTGGGGGGCAAGAAGCTCCACGGCAAGCGCAACCACATCCACCGCTTTGACGAGCAGTTCCCCGACTGGCTCTTTGAACCTCTGACGCGGGAAAACGTGGCCCAGTGCGTGGCCCTGGAGCGGGACTGGGCCGCCGAAAAGCACGACGACAGCGGTGAGACCATGGGGGAGGAGAGCATTGCCGTGGTGGAGGCCCTCTACCACATGGAGACCCTGGAGATGGTGGGCGGCCTCATCCGGGCCGGCGGCAGGCCGGTGGCCTTTTCCATGGGCAGCGTCACCGCCCCCGGCTGCTTCGACGTCCACTTTGAAAAAGCCTATGCCGATGTGGAGGGGGCCTACCCGGTGATCAACCGGGAGCTGGCCCGCTTTGTGCGCGCCAACCGCCCGGAGATCCGCTGGTTCAACCGGGAGGACGACCTGGGGCTGGAGGGCCTGCGCAAGGCCAAGCTGTCCTATTATCCGGATATTCTGCTGGAGAAATTCACCGCCCGGGAGGTGCGGGGGACATGATCGAGATGCGCATTGCCCGCCCGGAGGAGCGGGCGGAGGCGGAGGCCCTCTGGACCGGGACCTTCGGGGACGACGCCGGCTTTCAGCGCCGCTTTTATGAGCTGTGCGCGCCGGAGGGGCCGCTCATCCTCCGGGAGGACGGCGCGCTGCGCTCCATGCTGGCCCTGCCGGAGCTGACTCTGCGCTTTCCGGACGGCTGGTCGGTGCGGGCGGGATATGTCTACGCTCTGGCCACCTCCCCCGAGGGGCGGGGGCGGGGCTGTGCCTCGGCGCTGCTGAGCTTTGCCAAGACCCTGCTGCGGGAGCGGCGGGCAGACTGCATCCTGACGGTCCCGGCCGGGCCGGAGCTCTTCCCCTTCTTCGCCGCCAACGGCTTTTCCCCCGCCTTCTGGGACCGCAGGCGCAATGCCCTGCCCCCCGCTCAGCCCGCCGCCGGGGCGCAGCTCCTCTCTCCCGCGGACTATGCCGCCCTGCGGGAGAAGCTGCTGGCGGGGGAGACCCACCCGGTCCAGGGAGAGGCCTGGATGACCTTCCAGCGGGATATGGGCGGCCCGGCCCCCGGCGGCCTGTGGCGCCTGGCGCTGGCCCACGGCCCCGGCTGCGCCGCGGTGGAGGCCGGAGAGGGACAGTATGTGGTAAAGGAGCTGCTGTGCGCCCCGGAGGACGAGGGGGAGGCCCTGGCGGCCTGCGCCGCCCTGTGCGCGGCCCCTGTCCAGGTCCGCCTGCCCGCCGCCCCGGAGCAGGGCCGGCCCTTCGGCGCCCTGTGCTGGCTGTACGGCGCGGCCCCCGCCCGCTGGCGGGAGCGCCCCTGGGGCTGGATGGGACTGGCCTTCGACTGAGCCGTCAAAGAGCGCCCTTAAGTTTTTGAACGGTCTGTGCCGCGGGGGACCACGATCCGGTCCCCCGCGGCTCTCTTCTGCCCGGCGGGTGTAACTATTTGCACAAAAATGAATATACATACGGGCTCGCATGAATATAATTCGGAGAAAGCCGGATTTTTTCCAAAAAACCCTTGCATTTTATTCATGGACGGTGTATAGTACGACCATCAAACAGATCACCCGCCCGAAACCAAGCAAAAGGAGATAGATGAAAATGAAACTGACAAAGAAGATCCTGGCCGGTGCGCTGGCCCTGTCCATGCTGCTGGCCCTGGGCGCCTGCTCCGGCGGCGCCAAATCCAGCCTCAAGACTGTAGAGGCCGGCAAGCTCCACATGTCCACCAACGCCGCTTTCCCGCCCTATGAGATGGTGGCTGACGACGGTTCCTTCGAGGGCATCGACGTGGAGGTGGCCGATGCTATTGCCAAGAAGCTGGGCCTGGAGCTGGTGGTGGACGACATGGGCTTTGACGCCGCTCTGCTGGCTGCCCAGAACGGCCAGAGCGACATCGTGATGGCCGGCGTCACCGTCACCGAGAAGCGGAAAGAGGTCATGGACTTCTCCGACAGCTACGCCACCGGCGTGCAGGTGGTCATCGTCAAGGAGGACTCTCCCATCCAGTCCATCGAGGACCTGGCCAACGCCGACAAGATCGGCTGCCAGAAGGCCACTACCGGCTATATCTACGCCTCTGACACCCCCGACAATGGCGGCTACGGCGAGGACCATGTCACTGCTTATGAGACCGGTGCTCTGGCGGTCCAGGCCCTGCTGAGCGACCAGATCGATGCGGTCATCATTGACAACGAACCCGCCAAGGCCTTTGTGGCCGCCAACCCCGGTCTGAAGATCCTGGACACCGAGTGGCTCACCGAGGACTACGCCATCGGTCTGAAGAAGGGCAACACCGAGCTGCTGAACGCCACCAACCAGGCCATGGCCGAGCTGAAGCAGGACGGCACCTTCCAGGCCATCGTGGATAAGTACATCAACGCCGGTTAAGGCAGAAAAAAACGGATCTGATCCCGCAAGGCGGGCGGCCCATGCCGCCCGCCTTGCGGCGGGTCATACGGGAAAGGAGGTCCGCCTATGGATTGGGCGCAGACCTATCAGACATTGTCACAGGCCCTGAAAAACGGCGATGTGCTGGACTTCGGGCAGAAGTCCTTTGTCAGCTTTTATAAGGCATTTGTAGAGGGCGACCGCTGGAAGCTCTATCTGAAGGGCATCGGCGT
>CAKUHW010000086.1 GCA_934659415.1 uncultured Oscillospiraceae bacterium | reverse complement strand
GGTCTCCACCTCTTACAACAAGCCCCTGGACACCCTGAGCGTGGACACCCGCATCAAGGAAGACCTGGGCGGCGCCTCCGTGCTGATGGTGGGCCTGGTCTCCGAGATCGAGAACGAGCTGGACGTGCTGGTCCAGCTGCCCGTGGCCGCCGGCTGCAAGACCATCGGCGAGCTGGTGGACAAGGTGGAGGAGCTGCTCTAAGTCCTCTTCGGGCCCTGCGCTCGGGGCGGGAAGCGCCGGCGGTCAAAGGGATCTGAGTAAAGCTCCCCTTGCACAGGGGAGCTTTAAGTGCAAAGCTCAAAGAGAGGCCGGGCCGCGCCGCGGCCCGGCCTCTCCCTTAAAATACGCAGAAGGAGAGATCTGACATGTCAACTGTTCTGGATAAGATCTACGCCAAGGCGAAGCTGAACCCCCAGCGGGTGGCCTTCCCCGAGGCGGAGAACGAGAAGATGATGCAGGCGGCGTACGAGTGCGCCAAGGAGGGCTACATCGAGGCCATCCTGGTGGGCGACGCCCCGCGCATCCGCGAGCTGTGCGCCCAGCGGGGCTATGAGGAGAGCGCCTTCACCATCGTGGACATCCACGACGAGGCCTACCGGGACAAGCTCATCGCCGCCTATGTGGCCCAGCCCGGCCGCCTGCTGAAGGAGAAGGCCCTGGCCCGCCGGATGCAGGACCCCCTGTACTTCGCCGTGGTGATGGAGGCTGTGGACGCGGCCGACGTGACCTTCGCCGGCATCGACAACACCACCGGCGACGTGATTCTGGCCGGCCAGATGGTGGTGGGCCTGCAGCCCGGAATCACCACCATCTCCTCCATCGGCCTGTGCGACATCCCCGGCTATGAGGGCAGCGAGGGCTCCCTGCTGGCCGTGGGCGACAGCGCCGTGTGCACCAACCCCAACGCCGAGGCCCTGGCCTCCATCGCCATTTCCGCCTGCGACACCGTGCGCTCCCTGCTGGACTGGGAGCCCCGCTGCGCCATGGTGTGCTACTCCACCCGGGGCAGCGGCCAGGGCGAGCTGATCGACAAGGTGATCGAGGCGGCCAAAATCGCCAACGAGAAGCGCCCCGACCTGAAG
Source organism: uncultured Oscillospiraceae bacterium (assembly GCA_934659415.1). Lineage (GTDB taxonomy): Bacteria > Bacillota > Clostridia > Oscillospirales > Oscillospiraceae > Enterenecus. The sequence goes on along the minus strand of CAKUHW010000086.1, from coordinate 4,379 downwards.
ATCGAGGGTGAGCTTCAGCTGGACGCCGCCATCGTCCCCGCCGTGGCCGCCAAGAAGGTGAAGGAGCCCAGCGAGGTGGCCGGCAAGGCCAATGTGGTCATCTGGCCCGACCTGAACGTGGGCAATGTGGCCGTGAAGCTCATCCAGCAGTTCGGCCATGCCGACGCCTACGGCCCCATGCTCCAGGGCTTCCAGAAGATCGTGTGCGACTGCTCCCGCGGCGCCCCCGTGTCCGAGATCAAGGGCAACATCGTCATCTCCGCCGTCCGGGCCGCGGGCATCAAGTAAGCATCTGAGATTTTCCTTTTCAAATTGGCAAAACTGTGGTAAGATAGAGAAGACGAGGCCGCTTTCTGTGTGCAGTGCGCATAAAACCATGGCGGTCCGGCAGGGAGGTCCCCTATGGAACACACCCTCACGGCGGACAAGGTGGAGAAGGTCAGGCACGACCTGTTTCTGGCCCTGCAGTCCAAGCATTCCCTGCAGTACTATCTGCGCCTGGCCTGCGATGCGCTGCATATGCCCCTCACCCTGTGCGACACCAGCTTCGGCGTGATGGCTGCCGCCCCCGAGACGGAGGTGCGGGATCTGGAGAACGTGGAGACGGTGGACGGCCGGCAGTATATCAAGTTCTCCGTCACCCAGGAGCTGGACCGGAAGCAGCACCTGATCCACATCCGGGAGGACTTGCGGCCCTACGTCTGCCGGGACTCCAAGTTTCCCTTTGAGATCGCCTTCCAGTCCGTGCGGGTAAACCGGGCGGTGGTGGCCTATCTGTTCTGCCCCGGCCGGCCCGAGGGGTTCGTCCGGGAGGATCTGGAGGTCATCGACTTCCTCAGTCAGGTGCTGTCCATCGAGATGCAGAAGAACGAGATCTTCGCCGTGGAGAGCGGGCTGCAGTACGAGTACTATCTGCAGGAGCTCACCGACGGGCACTTCAGCTCCGACGAGTTTGCATCCCAGCGCCTGTGCCGGCTCAAGCGCAGGCCCCAGCCCTACTATTTCATGCTCTTTTTCACCTTTGACGACCCGGAGAGCCGCCACGCGGCCAACGGCCGCTACTACGAGCCCCTGCTGTCCATCCTGCCGGAGGGCCTGGTGGGCGTGGTGAACGGGCGGCTGTGCATGCTGCTGCCCCGGGAGGTCCCCTACCCCTTCAGCGAGCGGGAGCGGGTGTCCCTGCTGAACTTTCTGGACTTCAACCGGATGGTCTGCGGGGTGAGCTACTACTACACCGCTCTCACCCGCTCGGGCTACGCCCTGGAGCAGGCGGAGGCCGCGGTGAGCTCCGCCCCGGGCGGCAGGCGCATCCGCAGCTACGAGCAGGAGTTCATGAACTGCTTCTTCTCCAAGGGCATGGGTCAGTCCTGGCTGGAGGCCCAGGTCTACCCGGACCTGCGCCTGCTCCACCAGTACGACCGGGCCCACCGCTCCGAATTCATCCACACCCTGCGCACCTATATCGACTGCTCCCGCAACGCCGCCCGCACCGCCGAGCAGCTGCACATCCACAAGAGCACCCTCTTCTACCGTCTGGGCAAGATCGGCGAGCTGCTGGGGGTGGACATTTTCGACGGAAAGCGGCTGTTCGCCTACGAGTTCTCCTTCCGGCTCATCGACTTTCTCACCCGCAGCGAGGTCCCGGACGGGACCGACCTGGGGACCGCCGCCCGAAACCATCAGACAAACGTCTGAAAAACCGGAGAGGCAATTGTGAGATATTTGTCAGTCATCGGATGACAAAAAGGCCGCGCGCCCCTATACTTCTAAGGAGAAATGCACAATCGGAGCACCGGCCCTCCCTGCGCTTTGGGCGTTGTGAACACCCCTCGGGCCGTCCCTCCGTCTCTTCCCGCCCCCGGACGGGGACGGGAAATGCAACAAAATCACAAAATTTATGATGGGAGATGACGTGTATGGCATTCAAGGTAATGGGTATGACCGCCGGGCGGAAGGACAGCAACAGCGAGATCCTGCTGAAGGAGGCCCTGCTGGCCTGCCAGGAGCAGGGGGCCGAGGTCACCTTTGTCAACCTGCGGGACTACCGCATCGAGGACTGCACCGGCTGCACCTACTGCACCCAGGGCATGTTCATGAAGGGCGAGAACGTGGGATGCGTGCTGAAGAACAAGGACGACAAGGACAAGCTGATGCAGGCCCTGCTGGACAGCGACGCGGTGATCTTCTCCGCCCCCACCTACGACCTGCAGGTCTCCGCCAACTTCACCCGCTTCATGCAGCGCTCCCTGGCTTATGAGACCGCCTTCCTGGAGAAGATCGGCGCCATCGAGGCCAAGCACCGCGTGGCCGGCCTGATCGCCACCGGCGGCTCCACCCGCGCGTGGATGAGCCAGACTCTGGAGAATATGCAGGCCGCCATGTTCACCTGCGACTTCCACGTGGTGGATATGCTCCTGGCCACCCGCGTGCCCGCCAAGGCTCATGTACTTACCCGCCCCGACCTGCTGGAGAAGGCCCACACCCTGGGCGAACACATCATGGCCTCTCTGAACAAGGCCCCCGAGGCGCGCGGCTGGGAGGGCGACCCCGACATGGGCTGGTGTCCTCACTGCCACTCCAACGCCCTCATCCTGGGCGAGCCCCAGTGGGACGGCCTCCACTTCAAGGTGGAGTGCCAGGTGTGCGGCTGCGGCGGCGACCTGGAGAAGGATGAGAACGGCAAGTGGAAGTTCGTCATCGATCCCGAGATCGGCTACAGCCGGGACCGCACCACCGTAGAGGGCCGCGGCCACCATCTGGACGAGATCGGCACCACCGAGGGCGGCTTCTACCGCGATCCCCACAACATGGAGCTGGTGCAGCAGCGCATCGGCAAGTACAAGGATCTGAAGTTCAAAACTGTTTGAAAAGGAGAGTATCATACGATGAAAAAGATGGAAACTGACGTGATCGTCGTCGCCGCCGGCCTGTCCGGTCTGGCCGCCGCCTGCGCCGCCGCCGAGGGCGGCGCCCGGACCCTGGTATTTGAGAAGGCCAGCACCCCCGGCGGGGCTGCGAATATGGGTATGGGCCCGCTGGGCGTGGGCTCCCGCATCCAGCGCTCCTCCATGGTCTCCCTCACCCCCGGCGAGGCCTTCCGCAAGCATATGTTCTTCACCCACTATAATGTGGATGCCCGCCTGGTGCGCGACTACTACTTCAAGTCCGGCGACACCATCGACTGGCTGGAGTCCATGGGCGTGGAGTTCGTGGGCGTGCAGCGTGCCTTCTCCGCCCCCGAGGCCACCCGCGCCTACTCCGACGGCGAGTTCACCTGGCATGTGTGCAAGCCCGAGGGCGGCGGTGTGCCCGGCCCCCGCGCGGCGGCGCCCATGATCAAGAAGATGACCGAGTACGCCACCGAGCAGGGCGCCGAGTTCCTGCTGGAGACCCCCGTCACCGGCCTCATCAAGGAGGACGGCGCCGTGGTGGGCGTGCACGCCGTGGATAAGAACGGCGAGGAGATCGAGGCCCGGGCCAAGAGCGTGATCCTGGCCACCGGCGGCTTCGGCGACAACCCCGAGATGATCAAGGAGTACACCAAGTTCGAGTTCCACAAGACCATCTACAACTTCGCCGTGCCCGGCATGAAGGGCGACGGCCTGAAGATGGCCTGGGCCGCCGGCGCGGCCAAGACCCCCATCATCATGGAGATCATGTACCAGCTGCCCGACAACATGAACCACTTTATCCTGGACGGCGCCTTCCGTCAGCCCTGCCTGTGGGTCAACCGCAACGGCCAGCGCTTCATGCCCGAGGATCAGATCGGCAACACCACCTTCACCGGCAACGCCATTGCCACCCAGCCCGGGATGCTGGCCTACTCCATCTTCGACTCCAAGCTGCTGAAGAAGTACAAGAAGCGCGGGCCCGACATCATCTCCCACGTCCATCCCCACGACCTGTTCGACCACTTCGACGAGCAGTGGGAGCGCGACCTGGCCGCCGGGTATGAGCCCATCTGCCAGGCGGACACCATCGAGGAGCTGGCGGAAAAGGCCGGCATCGACGTAGAGGGTCTGGTGGCCCAGGTGGAGGAGTACAACGAGATGTGCGAGGCCGGCTACGATGAGATCTTCGAGAAGGATCGCATCTATATGGAGCCCATCGCCAAGGGTCCCTTCTACTGCTGCCGCGAGCCGGTGGGTGCCTACGGCACCCTGGGCGGCGTAAAGGTCAACCACAAGCTGGAGGCCGTGGACGAGGACGGCTGCCCCATCCCCGGCCTGTACGCCGTGGGCACCGACGCCTGCTCCATCTACGGCGACAGCTATCCCTTCACCCTGCCCGGCAACACCATGGGCTTCTGCCTGAACTCCGGCCGCATCGCCGGTGAGAACGCCGCGGCCAAGGTGGCCGAATTCTGAGCATATACCGAG
>CAKUHW010000085.1 GCA_934659415.1 uncultured Oscillospiraceae bacterium | reverse complement strand
GGTGTACGGCTTCGGCTTTTCCGGGCTGGAGGTGCGCTTCACCGTGCGCGGCGGCGTGCTCACCGTCACGGATGTGCGCCGGGAGGACTGAGCGCCGCACTTGACTTTTTGGCGTTTTGCTGGGGCCGATGTCCTCATCGGCCCGTAGGGCAAGGGCAGAACCCTTGTCCCAGTCCGTCAAAAAACTCAAGGGCGTTTTTTGACGGGTAAGTTGCAGTCCGCCACGCGCTCGTCGGTGCAAAGTCCGCTCCGCTCTGTTCCGGGTTGAAGTTCGCCCAAAACGCCGCGTGCTCCAGCATCTCCCCCTCCGCGCCCAGCAGTCGGGCGGCGGGGCGGATGAATGCGATGCCCAGCGCCGCAAAGAGCACGCCCAGGGCGGCGGCGGTGTACACGAACAGGGAGAAATACCGGTTGGCCCGCTCCGGCTCCCGCTGGCCGAAGGTTTTGGACACCAGGGCGGAGCCGCCGGTGCCGAACATGAAGCCCACCGTGGAGAGCATCATCAGCAGCGGCATGATGAGGTTGATGGCCGCAAAGGGGGTCTTCCCCGCGAAGTTGGACACGAAAAAACCGTCCACCACTCCGTAGATGGAGGTGAAGATCATCATCAGGATGGACGGCAGGGTAAAGCGAATCAGCCGGCCGCAGGTAAAGTGGTCGGACAGCTGGATAGAATCTTTTTTCATAAGGACCTCACATGCTTTCGATCTGCGCGCGCAGATCCAGGTTGTATTGCTCCATCAGACGCAGGTAGCGGTCCAGATCCTCTCCGCTCCAGCCGTCGAACACGCGGCACTCGGCCCGGAACAGCCTGCCCACGGTGTCCTCTGCGTACCGGACGCCCTGCTCCGTCAGCCGGGCAGTCTTGGTCCGCCCGCCGCTCTGCTCCAGCCGGAGGATCCCCTCCCTCTCCAGGGCGCGCACCGCGGAGTGAAGGGTCTGCCTGCTCAGCCCCGCGGCCCTGCGGATCTCCCGCAGGGGGCAGCTGCCGCTCCTGTCGTAGAGCTGATAGAGCACTGCCATCACGCTGTCTGCCAGGCCCAGCTTCAGCGCCGCCCGGTGGTACAGGGAATTCATGTCGGCGGCCAGGCAGTTCACCCGGTACACCATGCCTCTGCGCTCCAGCTCCATCTCTGCGCCCCTCCCATATTGTCTGATTTCGGACTTTTGGCACTATAGTACGGTTTCGGACAAATGTCAAGAAAGAATTTGAAAAAATAGAGCCCGGCGGCCCGATGCAGTTGACGGGGCGGGAAAAGCGGCTTATACTGGAAGCGCCGGGCAGGAATCTCCTGCGGAGGTCCCCGGCGGGGGCAAAGTACTGACCAATGGTCAATGGAAATGGCGGCCGCGCCGTGGTACCATAGCGGTATCCTGACGCGGCGCAGGCGCTTTTGCGCCCCGGACAAAGCCCTCTGCCCCGCTGCTGCGGGCAGGGCGGAAAAACTCAAACAAGAAAAGGAGAGACATGGCATGGGACTGATCAAAGCGGCGCTGGGCGCGGCGGGCGGCGTGATGGCCGACCAGTGGAAGGAGTATTTTTACTGTGAGGCGCTGCCGGCGGACGTGCTGGCGGCAAAGGGCAGGAAGAAGGTCTCCGGCCGTTCCAGCAACCGGCACGGGGATGACAACATCATCAGCAACGGTTCGGTGATCGCCATCGCCGACGGGCAGTGCATGCTCATCGTGGAGCAGGGCAAGGTGGTGGACCTGTGTGCCGAGCCGGGGGAGTACACCTATGATATGTCCAGCGAGCCCAGCCTCTTCGCCGGGGACCTGGGCGGGTCCATCAAGAGCGTGTTCGCCAACATCGGCAAGCGCTTCACCTTCGGCGGCGAGGCCCCCAAGGACCAGCGGGTCTACTATTTCAATACCAGGGAGCTGCCTGGCAACAAGTACGGCACGGCCTCCCCTGTCCCCTTCCGCGTGGTGGACCAGCGGGCGGGCATCGACATTGACGTGGGGCTCAAGTGCTTCGGCGAGTACAGCGTGCGCCTGACCAACCCCATGCTGTTCTACACCAATGTCTGCGGCAACGTGAGCGAGGACTACCGGCTGGACCAGCTGGCCGGCCAGATGCGCACCGAGCTGCTCACCGCCCTCCAGCCCGCCTTTGCCCGAATCTCCGAGATGGGCATCCGGTACAGCGCCCTCCCCGGCCACACCCTGGAGCTGGCCCAGGCCCTGAACGAGCAGCTCTCCTCCAAGTGGCGCGACCTGCGGGGCATGGAGATCGTCTCCTTCGGCGTGTCCAGCGTGAAGGCCAGCGAGGAAGACGAGCAGATGATCAAGGAGCTGCAGCGCAACGCGTCCTTCATGGATCCCACCCGGGCGGCAGCCCACCTGGTGGGCAGCCAGGGCGACGCCATGAAGGCGGCGGCGAACAATGCGGGCGGTGCGGCCATGGGCTTTGTTGGCATGGGCATGGCCGGTCAGGCGGGCGGCATGAACGCTCAGGACCTGTTCCGGATGGGCCAGCAGCAGCCCGCCGCCCAGGCCCCGGCAGCGGGCTGGACGTGTGCCTGCGGCCAGGTCAATCAGGGCAGGTTCTGCTCCAATTGCGGCGCGCCCGCCCCGGCGGCGGACTGGCAGTGCGCCTGCGGCCAGGTCAACCAGGGCAAATTCTGCTCCAACTGCGGTAAGCCCCGGCCCTGACAGGCGCCGCGGAAGGACGATGTGAAAGGGAGCGTGAGAGCATGGCAAATCAGGTGACCGATTATAAATGCCCCGCCTGCACCGGCCCGCTGCACTTCGACAGCGCCACCGGCAAGCTGAAGTGTGACTACTGCGGTTCGCTCTGCGAGGTGGCGGAGATGGAGAAGCTGTACGCCGGGGCGGAGACCCAGGCCGCCGGGGCGTATGCCCGGGCGGAGGAAACGGGCACAGCGGACGGCGAGTGGACCTGCGAGGCCGGCAGCGACTGGGGTGCGGATGCCGGGAGGCTGAAGGTGTACGCCTGCCCCAGCTGCGGCGCGCAGCTCATCTGCGACGAGACCACCAGCGCCACCGCCTGCCCCTACTGCGGCAACAACGCCATCGTGCCCGGGCAGCTCAGCGGCGCCCTCCGGCCGGACTATGTGCTGCCCTTCAAGCTGGATAAGGCCGCCGCGGTGGCGGCGCTGAAGAAGCACTACGGCGGCAAAAAGCTGCTGCCCAGGTCCTTCTCCGATGAGAACCACATCCAGGAGATCAAGGGGGTGTACGTCCCCTTCTGGCTGTACGACGGCACGGCCGATGCGGATGTGCGCTGCCACGCCACCCGGGTGAGCTTTTACACCACCGACAAGGAGGAGGTCACCGTCACCGACCACTACGAGGTGCGCCGGGCGGGCTCCGTGCAGTTCGAGCGGGTGCCGGTGGATGCCTCCACCAAAATGCCCGACGACCACATGGACGCCATCGAGCCCTTTGACTACAGCGGCCTCAAGCCCTTCTCCACGGCCTATCTGCCGGGCTTTCTGGCGGATAAGTACGACGTGACCGTGCAGGACTGCGCCCAGCGGGCGGACAGCCGCTGCGCCGCCACCGCCGTGGACCTGATGGTGCGGGACGCCGGGGAGGGCTACGACACCTGCTCTGCCGAGCACAGCGACGTCAGGCTCCACCGGGGCAAGGTGCACTATGCGCTTTTGCCCGTGTGGCTGCTGAACACCACCTGGAAGGGAAAGAACTTCCTCTTCGCCATGAACGGCCAGACCGGGAAGCTGGTGGGCGACCTGCCTCTGGACAAGGGTCTGTACTGGAAGTGCTTTGCCCGCATTGCCGGGATCATCGCGGCGGCCTTCACCGTGGCCACCATTGTGCTTCAGGTGCTGTAAGGGGGGACGAAAGATGAAAAAACAGATGCTTTTGCTCCTGTCCCTTCTGCTGGCCCTGTTCCTGTGCATCCCCGGCGCGGCCGCGGCGGAGGAGACGGAGACCTATGTGTATGACGAGGCAGGCCTGCTCGCCGCGGAGGAGTGGGACAGCCTGAACGAGGCCGCCGCCCGGCTGGCCGGGCTCTACGACTGCGGCGTGTACGTTGTCACCGTGGAGGACATGGCAGACTACATCGACCCCTATGAGGAGAACGCCAACGGCGAGACCGGCGCGGCGGCCTTCTCCGAGTATGCCTGGGAGTCCCTGGACCTCTCCGGCCGCCATGAGGGGAACGGCGTGATGCTGATGCTCAGCATGGCCGACCGGGACTTCGACCTGCTGGCCCACGGGGACACGGCCAACGCCGCCTTTACCGACTACGGCAAGCGTCAGCTTCAGGACGTCTTCCTGGACGACTTCCGCGCCGACGACTGGTACGCCGGCTTTGACGACTTTGTCAGCGAGTGTGGCCGCTACCTGGAGGCCAATGCCGCCGGCGAGCCCATCGACGTGCCCCGGGACGACGACGCGGACGACGATCCCTATGAGGACCTGACCTTCGGCGAGCGGCTGGGCATCGCCGTGCCCGCCGGACTCAGGACCGGGCTTCCCGGGGGCATCGTCGTGGGCGTGGTGGTGGCCTTTATCGTGTGCTCATCCCGCAAGCGCAAGCTGAAGAGCGTGCGGAAGGCTGTGGAGGCTGCGCGCTACGCCGTGGCCGACGGCTCGGAGATCACCGTGCGGGAGGATCGCTTCACCCACACCACTGAGACCCGCGTCCCCATCCACCGGGACGACGATAACAGCAGCAGCTCCGGCGGCACCTCGGTGAACAGCGGCGGCTATTCCCACAGCAGCGGCAAGTTCTGAGCCGGCCTCCGCGGGGAAAACCGGTATATGGCGTAAACGAAGCCGCCCCGGGCGATCTCACCGGCCGCCCGGGGCGGGATTTTCTGCGTTCCGAAAACAAAAGAGCCTCTGTCGCCCGTCTGGGCTGCGGCAGAGGCTCAAGTTCTGTTTATCACCGCCGGGTCAGGCCCGGAGCGCCTACGGCAGAGGTCGGCCCGGCAGTCAGCCGGGCAGCTTTCCGCCGTGCTCCGGCCGCTCCTTCTGGGGTACGGCCCTCTCCTCCGGCCCCGCCGCACCGGACAGGCCCTGCAGGACCGGGCCGATCTCCCCGTCAATGCAGATCGCCTGCCGTCCGATCTCCTTTGGGCAGCCGGCCTGGCCCCGGTTGATGCAGGCGTAGACAGCCCTGGGGTTCCGTGCCGTCATGCGCCAGAAGGGATATTTGATGATGACCGGGGTGTTGTAGCCAACCCCAAGTTCCAGGAAAAGAAGCTTTTGCCCTTCGCGGGCGCGGAGGAAATTTTCATACCACTCTGCTGCCCTGTGCCAGCCCTCATCCTCAACGAATTTATCATCACTGCGCAGATTCATGGTCATGGGCCTGCCGCAGCGGGGGCAGACAGGCAGCAGCTCCGCCGGGACCTTCATATTCTCCTGCCGCGTGACCATTTCACGAATCACAGCTTCGTTATCAAAGGTCTCCTGACAGCACGGTTCGCTACACTGGAACAGACCATAATCGCCCTGCGTGTAGAACAGCCGCTTTTTGTCAAAGC
>CAKUHW010000084.1 GCA_934659415.1 uncultured Oscillospiraceae bacterium | reverse complement strand
ATTTTGAACGATGCGCTGAACAGCCCCAAGGGCCGGAAGGTGCTGTATATCATTCAGCAGCTGGTGGCCATCGTGTTCCTGGTGCTGGTGTTCATCTTCAGCTTCCCGGCTCTTGAGATCGCCAGCAAGTCCGTCACCACCAATACCCATATCAACAACGCTATTATTTATGCCATCATTCCCGTGTCCTGCGTGATCATGTTCTTCGGCCACCTGGCCAAGATCGTCCGGCAGTTCACCAGCGAGGGGTATGTCGAGATCGTGGACGAGGACCGGGACGAGGCTGCGCTTGAAGAGAAGGAGGAGGACGACAAATGACAACTTCCATTATTGTATTTCTGGTGGTGCTGATCGTGCTGCTGCTCATCGGCGCGCCGGTGGCCTCTTCCTTTGGCCTGAGCTCTATCATCTTTATCCTGATGCAGGGTGTGCCGGTGTCCATCGTGGCCCAGAAGATGATCTCTTCCGTGGACTCCCTGACCATCATGTGCGTGCCTCTGTTCATCCTTGCCGGTGAGCTGATGGGCGCCGGCGGCATCGCCAAGCGCCTGGTGCGGGTGATCAACCTGATCTTCGGCAACGTCACCGGCGGCCTGGCCGTGGTGACCGTGGTAGTGTGCGCCTTCTTCGCCGCCCTTACCGGCTCCGCCATGGCCTGCTCCGTGGCCATCGGCTCCATCATGCTGCCCTATATGCTGGACGCGGGATATGACAGAAAATTCTCCGCAGCCATCATCGCCTCCGCAGCCTGCCTGGGCCCCATCATCCCGCCCAGTACCTCGCTGATCGTGTACGGGGCCACGGCCCAGGTGTCCATCTCCAAGCTCTATCAGGCCGGTCTGCCCTCCGGCATCATCATCGGTCTTGCGCTGATCGCCGTGGCGCTCTGGGGCTGCCATAAGCATGGCTATAAGGGCCTGCCCAAGACCTACGGCCTCAACGAGATGAAGGGCTTTGAAAACATCCAGCCCGGCGACAAGCTCACCGGCAAGCAGGTGGTGCGCATCGTGGTGGACGCCATCCCCGCCATCATCGCGCCGGTCATCATCCTGGGCTCCATGTTCACCGGTATCGCCACCCCCACCGAGTCTGCCGTGGTGGCCGTGGTCTACTCCTTCATCGTGGGCGTGCTGGTCTACCGGGAGTACAAGCTGGTGGACGTGATCAAGGTCCTGCGCAAGACCTGCAAGGGCACCTCCACCGTGCTGTGGATCATGTGCTGCGCGGGCCTGTTCTCCTGGGTGCTCACCTACTCCAAGATCCCCGACAAGGTCGTGGCCAGCCTGGCTCCTCTGGCGCAGTCCATGGGTTCCTGGGTGGTCATGCTGCTGGTCATCGTGGTCATCCTCATCATGGGCTGCTTTATGGGCACCTCGCCGATCATCCTTATTGTGGTCCCGCTGTTCAAGAACCTGTTTGTCAGCCTGGGCTATGATCTGGTCCACTGGGGCACCGTGGTATCCATCGCCTGCTGCGTGGGCATGATCACGCCGCCCTTCGGCAACGTGCTCTTCACCACAATGGCCGTGACCGATACCAAGCTCCACGAGCTTGCTGGCGCTGCGGCCCGCTACCTCATGGCCATGGTGGTCGGCCTGCTGATCATTGCCTACGTGCCCGGCGTTATTATGTGGGCGGTATCGTAACGCCAGCCGCAGAACACAGAAAGAAGGGAAGAGCAAGCAATGGACGTTATTGTTATGCACGCCAACAGCGACAAAATGCCGCTGAAAATTCAGGAGAAGCACCTGGAGGAAATGCGCCGCCATGCCGACCACGTGTACTTCTTCAAAAACGAGGAAGAGCTGCTGGCCAGCGGCGTGGACGCTGAGGTCCTCTTTGCCTGGGGCGGCACCGGCAAGCAGCCGGAGACCTTCTGCAGGCAGTCCAAGCGCCTGAAATGGTTCAACTCCTTCTCGGCGGGAGTCAACCCGCTGATGGAGTGCAGCATCCGGGATATGGACATTGTGATCACCAACGCCGCCGGGATCCACGGCAAGCCCATGGGTGTCACCACCATGGGATATGTGATCTCCTATCTGCGCAAGTTCCCCCAGATGCTGGACAATCAGCACCACCATATTCGCCGCAAGCCTGAGACCCTCCCGGAGGAGCCCGAGGGCAAGACTCTGGGCGTGGTAGGCGCGGGAGCCATCGGCTCTGAGGTGGCGCGCTATGCCAAGGCGCTGGGCTTCCGCGTGGTGGGCGTGAAGCGTAAGGTCGTGCCCCTGGAGAACTTTGACCGGGTCTACTCCAATCAGGAGCTGGACAAGGCCCTGGGCGAGATGGACTTTGTGGTCATCCTGACGCCGCTGACCCAGGACACCCGGGGTATGTTCAATGCAGAGCGCTTTGCCGCCTGCAAGCAGGGGGCGTACATCATCAACATTGCCCGCGGGCCGGTGGTGAACACCGCCGACCTGATCGCGGCGCTGCAGAGCGGGCATCTGGGCGGCTGCGCCCTGGACGCCGTGGACGAGGCAGACCTGCCCGACGACTGCCCTCTGTGGGATATGCCCAACGTGTTCCTCACCCCCCAGTATTCCGCCACCAGCCCCCTTTATGTGGACCGGGCCGTGGCCCAGTTTGTGGAGAATCTGGATAACTTCCGTGCCGGCCGGCCGCTGTTCAACGTGATCGACGTGGCGGCGCTGAGCTGAGAGAGGGGAGGACAAAGCGATGCCGGAATTGAGCCTGATGGGTCCGAACTATAAGTATCCCATCTCCAGCGGCGAGCTGGACCGCCGCCTGGCTGCCGTACAGGCCGCCATGGAGGCCAAGGGTCTGGACTGCTGTGTCGCCCAGACCCAGAACACTATTTTCGACAGCATTACCCGTTATCTGGTGGATGTGCCCACCAATGTCTACAGCACGGCGCTGCTCATTCCTGCCCGGGGCGCTATGGTCATGGTGGACAGCGGGGTAGACATGGATCCGGTCCCTGCGGTGCCGCCCACCATGCGCAATGTGGAGAAGCTGATCCGCAAGCCCTACTGCCAGCCCTTCCGCTGCACCAACGGAATGAGCGGTAAAGTACTGGCCCGGGAGCTGAAGGCCAGGGGGGCCAGGCGTGTCGGCGTGATCGCCAAGCAGCTGATGAGCGCGGATACCATGGACACCCTGCGGGCGCTGCTGCCCGAGTGTGAGTTTGTGGACTTCACCGCCGAGTTCGACCGTATCAAGGCGGTGAAGAGCCCGGAGGAGTGGGACCTGATCGACCGCACCCTGCGGGCGCATGAGCAGCTGATGGGTATGGTCCCGGCGCTGCTGCGCCCGGGCCGCATGGAGTATGAGGTGATCGCCGATATCGAGCACGCCTCCCGCTACCTGAAGTGCGACTGGCTGGGCAACGTGGCGGTGGGCTCCGTGCCCAACGGCGGCGGCTGGATCTTCCGGCAGAACCCCGCGGCCAACCGCCGCCTGGAGGCGGGCGACGGCATCACGGTCATGATCGAGGTGTCCGGCCCCGGCGGGATCTATGCGGAGCTGGCGCGCACCTTCTGCCTGGGCGAGCCCGCGCCCGAGCTGCTGCGGGTGTACGAGATCGCCAAGGGTGTGCAACATGCCGTGGCCGATGCGGCAAAGCCCGGCGTGACCGGCCGCGAGCTTGACCGGGTGCACAACGAATATGTCGCCGCCTATGGTATCGGGCCAAACGGCCGCTTTGTGGGCCACAGCCAGGGCTATGACATGATGGAGGCCCCCGTGATCTGCTCCTATGAAGAGATGGCGCTGGAGGAGGATATGTTCCTGGCCATCCATCCGGAGCTGATGGTGAACGGGCAGTTCTCCATCTGCTGCGATAACTTCCGGGTCACGAAAGAGGGCGCGAAGCGCCTGACCAGAACGGAGCAGAAGATCTTTGTTCTGGACTACTGATCAACAGAAATCGAGGGGACAACATGGCAAACCGAATCGACTTTGAAGCGCACTACTATTTCCCGGAGCTGATGGACTATTTCACCACCAGGACCGAGTACCCCATGTACGACCGGGAAACCAAGACCTTCCGGCGCAGCGATGACTTTACCCTGCGCCATCCCTACCGTCTGACTCACCTGGAGGAGTCCCTGGATGAGCGTATTGCCATCATGGACGCCCATGATATTCAGATGCAGGTGCTCAGCGTCTCCTCCGGCATTGATTTTCTTACCCCTGAGGAGAGCGTGGAGTGGTGCCGCAAGGCCAACGACTATATCTATGAGGGCATGAAAAAGTATCCCGGCCGGTTCCAGGGCTTCGCCGCCCTGCCGGTGGCGGATATCGACGCATCCCTGCTCGAACTGGAGCGCTGCATGAAGGAACTGGGGTTCCTGGGCTGGCTGGTGGACTCCAACTTCGGCGGCAGCCACATCGACGACGACCGCTATGAGCCGCTGCTGGCGAAGCTGGCGGAGTACGGCGGAGCGCTGTATATCCACCCCACCCAGCCTGTGGACGAGCGGCTGAAGGGCCTTGGCCCCCAGCTGGCCGCGGCGCCCTTTGGGTTCGGCATCGATGTGTCGGTGGACCTGATGCGGATGATCTGCAAGGGTGTGTTCGACCGCCTGCCCGACCTGAAGGTGCTCATCGGACACCTGGGCGAGGTGTTCCCCTACACCATGCACCGCATGAACGAAAAGATCCGCGGCTATCACAGCATCGCCCCGGCGGTGAACAAGGAACTGCCTGAGTACTATTTCAAGCACAACATCTGGGTTACCACCAGCGGCGACTTCTGCCACAGTGCCCTGCGCTGCGCAGTGGAGGTGCTGGGACTGGACCACATCCTGTTCGGAACGGACTATCCCTACGAGTATCCCGAGGCTGTGGACGAGTTCTACGATGCCGTGGAAATGAGCAAGAACGACCTGGACTGCATTTTCTTCAAGAACGCGAAAGCACTCTTTCCCAAGCTTTGAATCGCGGCTCCGGCCGGACCGGACCGACGGATCTTTCTCCTCTTCTATCCTCCCCTGAAAAGCCGAAGGGCCCGCGCATCCGCGCGGGCCCTTCGGCTTAAGGCGTCAAAAAGCTTCTGGGACGAAACAGCTTTCCGCCGCAGGAGAGCGGGGGCGTCTATTTCAGCTGTACAGCCGGTGCGGCGGCCTGCCCCGGGGTCAGGCGCCTGCAGCAGTGGATGAAATAGATGATCTCCGCCGCAGCGGTGATGGTCCAGGAGAAGGCGTACAGAAGGTAGAGGGAGGGGATGGTGTGAAAATGGGCGACTATGGTGTACACCCATATCACGCGGAATACGCAGGAACCGAGAACGACGATCACCGTGGGGGCAAGGCTGCGGCCAAAGCCCCGGCAGGCTGCAATGGTGCAGTCCATGAAGGCGCTGATGGCGTAGGAGAAGCACATGATGCGCATCCGCTGCATTCCGGCGGCCACAACTGCCTCCTCGTTGGTGAAGAGATACAGAAATTTTTCACCCCAGAGGAGCAGCCCAAGCCCCAGCAGGGCGCCGATGAGGAAGGAGTAGAGCAGACTGATGTAGTAGCTCTTCATCATGCGGTCCTTTTTTCCAG
>CAKUHW010000083.1 GCA_934659415.1 uncultured Oscillospiraceae bacterium | reverse complement strand
TACCATGGCGGTCCGCGGCTGTCTAATCTCTATGCGGGGCGGGCGGCTTTTATGCGCCGGTCCTATTTCTCCTCCTCCGGAGGCAGGCCATTGCGGCGGCACACATCCCGGCGCAGCAGCGTGTAGAGCACCGCGGTGACGGGCACCCCCGCCACCAGGCCCACAAAGCCCATAAGGGCGCTGCCCACCGTCACCGCAGCCAGCACCCAGATGCCCGGCAGGCCGATGGAGGTGCCCACCACCCGGGGGTAGATGAGGTTGCCCTCCAGCTGCTGGAGGATGATGAGGAACACCAGGAACCACAGCGCCTGCATGGGGGAGATCATCACCAGCAGAATGGCCGCGGCGATCGCCCCGATGTAGGCCCCCGCCACGGGGATCAGGGCGGACACGGCGATGATCACCGAGATCAGCGGCGCGTAGCTGAAGCGGAACACCGTCATGCCCAGGAAGCACAGGCAGCCCAGGATGAGCGCCTCGGTGAGCTGGCCGGAGACATAGCGGGTGAAGGTATCGGCGGTCAGACGGGTCACGGTGAGGACCGTGCTGGAGACCTTCTCCGGCAGATAGGTCACCACCAGGCGGCGGCACTGGGCGATGAGCCTGGGCGCGCCGCACAGCATATAGACGGAGAACACCAGGGCCAGGATCCCGGTGATCAGCCCGGATACGATGGCCCCCGTGGCGGTGATCACCTGGGGCAGGGTGTTGGTGAGGGCATCCAGCACCCGGGTCAGCAGGCTGCCCACGGCATCGTGCAGGCGGGCGGACAGGTTCAGCCCCTTCAGGGTCTCCAGGTCCAGGGCGGCCACCAGCTTGTCATAAATGCGCTGGATCCCGGCGCCGTAGTCGCTGAAGCCCGCCACAAAGCTCTGGATGCTGCGCACCAGCTCCGGGATGACCAGGGCCATGATGGCGGTGAGCACCGCCAGAAAGATCACATAGGCCGTGGCCACGGCCAGGGGCCGGGCCAGCTTTTCTCCCTTTCCCTTCAGCCCCTTTCCGTACAGCCGGGCGAAGAAGCAGCAGGGCCGGTGGAGGATGAAGGCCACGGCGAAGCCGATGAACAGCGGCGTAAAGGCCTTCAGCACCCGGCCCACCCACAGCCCTACCACGTCCAGCTTCACGATCACGGCGATGAGCAGCACCGTGTAGGTGATGAGCAGGATGAGCTTTTTCATCATGGCCTTGTTCAAATCAGTCCGCCCCCTCTTTTTCCTCCCTCAGTGTAGCACGGACAGGGCGAAGCGTCAACCGGGTCTTGGTGCGCGGCGGCCCGGACGCTTCTGCCGTCACGCCTCGCCTGCGCATGATGCGGCCCGGGCGCTTCTGTTCACACATTTGTTACAAAAGGTTCGCAAATTGTCCACCTTTGCTCCTTAGGGCTTTGGTATGATAACAGCGTCAGGAACGAAGTCAGCAATGTAAATTTTCTCCCTCTCTCTTTTCTCTTAAACCGCCCGGGACCCTGCGCGCAGGGTCCCGGGTCCTTTTTTGCCCAGACACAAAGGAAAGGGCCCCGCTTTTGCCGATGCAAAAGCGGGGCCCTTCAAATCCGGACCGGATCTTTTAAGCCAGCACCCGTTCCAGATGGGCCGCGCGCAGGGCCTTGCGGATGGCCAGGGCCAGCAGAGGCGTGACGATGATGGCCACCGCGCCGTTGAAGCAGGAGGCGGGAATCTTGGCCGCCGTGGCCACCCAGGCGGCGGAGGGAGTCATGCCGTTGAGGAAGAGGCCCTTGTAGAAGTAGGTCTTCCCCAGGTAAAAAATGATGTAGTACACCGCTCCGGCCACAGTGGACACCAGCATAGGCACATAGCTCTCCCGCTTCCTGAACACATAGATGAAGAACACCCCGGCCACCAGGCCGTACAGGCCCTTGCTCACAAAGGTCACCAGAAACTCCGCGGCGAAGGCGGGGTTCAGCAGGTCGTAAAACATGGAGCCCAGGCCCGCGCCCAGAAAGCCCCACCAGGGCCCCAGCAGTACGCCGGACAGGGCGCACATGATGTTGCCCAGGTGAAAACGGGTCACACCCAGGATGGACGGGATCTGAAATTCCAGCTTGCTGCCCAGCAGCACCAGCGCCGCCATCATGGCCGTGACGCACAGGCGGAGGACGAGCTTTCCGCTTTTAGACTGTCTCATGAGATCATCTCCAGATATTGTACGTTTCACCGGAGTTGACCTCTCCCGGCGATGGTGCTATTATAACGCCATCTGAACATATTGAAATGCTCAGTTTTCGTATTTTTTATGTGGTCAGTTGGAGGAATGCCTATGCCGGCGCACAGCCTTGCCCTGCCCGTGTTGGATGAAAAGACGCCCCTGTATCAGCAGCTCTACCGTCACCTGGCGGCGGAGATCACCTCCGGCCGGCTGCCCGCCGGGGAAAAGCTGCCCTCCAAGCGGCAGCTGTGCGCCCTGCTGGGGGTGAGCATGTCCACGGTGGACACCGCCTGCTCCCTGCTGGCGGCGGAGGGCTATATCACCGTCCGGCCCCGCAGCGGCTGCCGGGTGGCGGATCTGCTCCCCCTGTCCCCGCCCCCCGCCGCGGACATCCCGTCCCCGCCGCCGGAGCCCTCTCCCTGGCGGTTCGACTGCTCCACCTCCGCGGTGGACACCTCTCTGTTCCCCTTCTCCTCCTGGGCCCGCATCAGCAAGGAGGCGGTCTACGGCAATCCGGAGCTGCTCCAGCGGGGCCACCCCCAGGGAGATCTGCCCCTGCGCTCCGCCCTGGCCCAGACGCTGGGACAGTACCGGGGCGTGCGGTGCACACCGGAGCAGATCGTCATCGGCGCAGGGGCGGACTGGCTGCTGTCCATGGCCCTGCAACTGCTGCCGGAGCACACCGCCCTCGCCCTGGAGGATCCGGGCTATCCCGCCGCCTATGCCGCCGCCCGGCATCTGGGCCGCAGGGCCGTCCCCATCCCGGTGGACGGGGACGGGATGGATCCGGAGGCTTTGGAGGACAGCGGCGCAGCCCTGGCCTATGTGACTCCCTCCCATCAGTTCCCCCTGGGGGTCACCATGCCGGCCCCCCGGCGCAGCCGCCTGCTCCACTGGGCGTACGCCGCCCCCGGGCGCTATCTCATCGAGGACGACTACGACAGTGAATTCCGCTACGCCTCCCGCCCCATCCCCGCCCTGCAGGGGTTGGACCGGGAGGGCCGGGTAATCTATCTGGGCACCTTCTCCCGGTCCATTGCCCCCGCCATCCGCGTGGCCTACCTGATCCTCCCCCCCGCTCTGCTGGAGCGCTACCGCGCGGAATTCTCCCACAGCGCCTGCACCGTGTCCCGCTTTGAGCAGGAGGCCCTGCGGCAGTTTCTGGTGCAGGGCCTGTACGGCCGCCACCTGCGGCGCATGAGCGCCCTGTACCGGAAAAAGTGCCTGCTCTTCACCCAGGCCCTTGGCCGCATCCACGGGGTGTCCCTCTCCGGGGCGCAGGCGGGGCTCCACTTTCTGCTCACCCTGCCGGGGCACAGCGAGGCGGAGCTGACTGCCCGGGCCGCCGCCCGCTCCGTGCGCGTGCAGCCCCTCAGCCGCTACTGCCACCGGGCCGCCCCTCTGCCCTCTACTGTGGTGCTGGGGTACGCCGGACTGCCGGAGGAGGACCTCTCCGCCGCCGCAGCCCTTCTGGCCGAGGCTTGGAAGCTTTAGGCAAATTGTCCAGCCTTTTTATTTCGTTAAATATTTGACTTTTCTGTTTTTGATATTGTATCTTGCAAAATACTGTGCTATACTCCTGTTTGTAAGTACATTTCAGACCTGCTTTCGCCATTTTGCGCGGTATACATTTCGTCCCGTATTTTTCTATTTTCGGTCTGAAATCGTCTGATAGTCATAATTTTAACAATAAAGAGGTGTCATTTCCGTGCATAAATTCGACACGAAGGTACAGCATCTGAAGTACAAGGTCCTGCGGGAGGTGGCCCGCCACGCCTGGGCCGGCACGCTGACGGAGAACCTGCTGGACCTGCCCCGGCAGATCCTGCCCGGCAAGACCCCCACCATGCGCTGCTGCGTCTATAAGGAGCGGGCCATCCTGGGCGAGCGCATCAAGCTGGCCATGGGAGGCGATCAGGCCAACCCCAACGCCATCGAGGTGCTCCCCATCGCCTGTGACGAGTGCCCCATGGGCGGCTATGAGGTGACCAACGCCTGCCGGGGCTGTCTGGCCCACCGGTGCGAGGATGTGTGTCCCAGGGGCGCCATCGACTTTGACCGGGAACACACCGCCCGCATCGACAAGGACAAGTGCGTCAACTGCGGCGCCTGCGCCCGGGTATGCCCCTACACGGCCATCATCAACCGCCGCCGTCCCTGCGAGAACGCCTGCAAGATCCACGCCATTGTCCCCGGAGAGGACACCAGCGCCCGCATCGACAACGACAAGTGCATCGCCTGCGGCGCCTGCGTCTACCAGTGCCCCTTCGGGGCCATCACCGACAAGTCGCAGATTCTGGACACCATCCGGATGATCAAATACAGTGAAGGCAACACCAACTACAAGGTCTACGCCGTGGTGGCTCCCGCCATCTCCAGCCAGTTCACCTACGCCAAGCTGGGGCAGGTGGTGCGGGGGCTGAAAGAGCTGGGCTTCTACCGGGTGACCGAGGCCGCCCTGGGGGCGGATATGGTGGCCCAGGCCGAGTCGGAGGAGCTGGCGGAGAAGGGCTTTCTCATCAGCTCCTGCTGCCCCGCCTTTGTGGAGTATGTGAACCGCTCCTTCCCCCAGCTGGCTCCCTATATCTCTCAGAACCTCTCCCCCATGGCCACCATCGCCCGCCATGTGAAGGAGGCCGACCCCACTGCCCGGGTGATCTTCGTGGGCCCCTGCACCGCCAAAAAGCAGGAGATTCGCAAGGAGACCGTCAGCCCCTGGGTGGACGCGGTCATCACCTTCGAGGAGCTGCAGGCCCTCTTCGACAGCCGGGACATCGACATCACCCAGCTGCCCGAGGACGAGCTGCGCGCCGCCTCCTACTACGGGCGGATCTTTGCCCGCTGCGGCGGCCTGGCCGACGCTGTGGCCGAGGGGCTGAAGGAGCACGGGGCGGACTTTGAGCTGAAGGCGGTCTCCTGCGACGGCATCGAGGCCTGCCGGACCGCCCTGATGAAAAAGGCCGCCGGGCAGCTGGACGCCAACTTCATCGAGGGCATGGCCTGCCTGGGCGGCTGCGTGGGCGGCGCGGGCTGCCTGAGCCACAGCCCCCGCAGCAAGCTGCAGGTGGATCAGTACGGCAAGGCCGCCGGCGGCAAGACCATCAGCGACGCCGTGGCCGCAGCGGGGGAATGATCCGCCGAAAGGCCCGCCCGCCTCTGACCGGCACGGCGCAGGGACCCTCGGCAAGGGCAGAGCCCTTACCCTACGGGTCTGGCAGATTCCTCATTTTCTGCGTGGACCAAAGGGCTTTGAGATAAGCTCCCCTGTGTAAGGGGCAGCGAAGCGGCCGAGCGGTAGTGAATGACATGCCGGTGGCATGTCAGAGCCGCGAGGTGACCGAGCCGCAGCG
>CAKUHW010000082.1 GCA_934659415.1 uncultured Oscillospiraceae bacterium | reverse complement strand
TGTTTACCCTTGTCAATCGATGATAGGAAAGGCTGGGATCACTGTGCCGGATCTGAAGCATTTGTTGAGCGACCCGCAAAATTCCAAACTATTGGGCAATGAAAAGAAGCTGGAGCAGCTGAGGAGCGCACCCGAAACGCAGCGGCTCTTCTCCCTGCTCAGCCAGAGCGCCGGCGGCGACCTGGAGCAGTCCGTGCAGGCGGGAGACTCTGCCTCGATCATAAGCGCGATACAGAAGGTCATGCATACCGCAGAGGGCGCGAAGCTTATTCAAAGCATGCGGGATAAGCTTCAATGACCCGTACAGGCCAGATATAAACCGGGGAGGGAGGCCGCGCCCATGGGCGAATTCGAAGCCAGGCTGGAACAAATACTGAACAATCCGGACGCAATGGGCCAGATCATGTCGCTGGCACAGTCTCTGGGCGGCGCAGCCGGTGCCTCCCCTCCCCCGCCGGCGCAGCAGCCTGCCCACGCAGAGGGATCTGCCGATTCTTCCGGCCCGGCGGCTGCCGGTCCGGCCCTGGATCCGCAGCTGCTGAGCGGCATTGCCGCCCTGTTGGGCAATCTGGATCAGGGGGATGACGATCGGGCCGCGCTGCTCCGCGCTCTGCGTCCCTTTGTACGGGAGGAGCGCCGGGCAAGGCTGGATCAGGCAGCCCGCATCGCGCGGCTCACCCGCCTTGTCCGCAGCGCGCTGACCCTGCTGCACCCGGAGGAGGGCGCGCATGTATAGCCAATATCAGACTGCGGTCTTTTCTCCGCTGGAACAGCAGTCCCCCGGGAAGGGCGCGGCGGCACAGACCGCCCCGCCGGAAAACAGACCGCCCGGCGACGCCATCCGGCAGCTCTCCAGTCTGTTCGGCGGTCTGCTCCGTCCGTTTTCATTGGGGCGCATCGACCTGGGGGACGTCCTGCTGGTACTGATCGTCCTCCTTCTGTATCTGGACGGGGACAATTGGGACCTGATCATCGCCCTTGGGCTGACCCTGCTTTTGAGTGGGCGGGATCAATCGGCCTCATAGAGATTGGTCCCATCGGGGAGCGTAAAGGCCTGCGCCCCATCCGTCATCGGGCTCATGACCTCGCTGGAGACCATCTCATACACAACGGATCCATCCTGCTCTGTCTGCGCGGTCATCAGCAGGCCGCTGTCCTCCGCGATCCAAAAGCGCCGGACACAGCCAAGGGCGTCAGGCGCGGTCTCTACATAGATGCAGGATTGCCCGTCCCGCTGCTCATAGCCGGCGGCGGTGATCTCTCCCGCAGGGATAGCAAGCACATCCTCATAGGACGGTATATGCTGAATCAGGTCCGCCGACGCCGGCTGAGCAGCCCCGGAATAGACCCGCCCCTCCGCTTCCTGTTCCCCGGTGTACCAGATCCACCGTGTCTCCCCGTTCGTGATCGAGCATTCCGTAACTCCGGACTGCCGTGTCAGGTCCGTCCTGACCCAGCTACCATGGACCCATACCCGGGCGCTCAGGGTCGATCGGCCGTCTTCTCCCCAGCAGTATGTGAGGGAGAGCGTACGGCTGTAGCTTCTGTACTTACTGAGCGAGGCAATGACGCTCTGTACGGTCTCCGGTGTGACGGCGACCGCCACACCGCCCGTACCGTCCGGATCGCCGGTGCCAGGAGACGCGCTTGCCGTCTCCGTGGGGTCGGCAAGCTCAAACTCAGGCGCGCGGGAAAACAGGTTCAGGCCAAAGCTGTACATAAGGGCCAGTACCACAACGCAGGCGATCGCGACCGCCAGCACGGTCCGCTTCCGCTCTTCCACCTGTCCCGTTCCCCCTTTCTGCCTGTGCCCGGCAGGAGCGACTGTTCAAAATCGGATCATTGCCCGGAAAACGGCTCCGGCGGCGCGGCGGCACGCCCGAACTGATAGAGAATGGCATCCGCGATCCGCCGGCAGGCGTTTCCGTCTCCATAGGGATTTACGGCATGCGCCATAGCCCGGTAAGCCGCGGGGTCGTCGAGCAGTTCGCAAGCCATGCGGATAATGCTCTCCCGCTCTGTGCCGGCAAGCTCACCGTGCCGGCCGCCACCGCCTCGGGCCGTTCTGTCTCCCGCCGCATGACCAGTACCGGTTTTCCCAGCGCAGGCGCCTCCTCCTGCAGTCCGCCGGAATCTGTAAGCACAAGATAGCTGCGGGCCATCAGATTATGCATCTCGTCCGCCAGCAGCGGCTGAATCAGATGCACATTTTCCAACCCGTCCAGGTGGCGGTGGGCCGCCTCCTGCACGACAGGAGACAAATGGACCGGGTAGACCAGCTCCACGCTCTCCCGATAGCGGAGGGCCAGCTCACGCAGCGCCGACATGATCTGTTCCATGGGCTCCCCATAGTTCTCACGCCGGTGGCAGGTGACCACGATCACCCGCTTTTTCTGATAGTCGAGCCTGTTGAGCAGCTCTGTGGAAAACCGGCGGTCCGCCGAGACCGTCGTCTTCAGCGCATCGATCACCGTATTCCCTGTCACATAAACTCCCTGCGTGATTCCCTCCGCCTGTAGGTTGCGGCGGTTGGAAGCCGTTGGGCAGAAGTGCAGGTCAGCCAGCCGCCCCACCAGAGAGCGGTTCATCTCCTCCGGAAAGGGAGAATACTTGTCGCCTGTCCTCAGCCCAGCCTCCACATGCCCGATGGCGATCTTCTGATAAAACGCCGCCAGCGCGCCGGCAAAGGTAGTGGAGGTGTCCCCATGGACCAGGACCAGGTCCGGTCTGGCCTCGGCAAACACCGGCTCCAGCCCAAGCAGGCACTTGGAGGTGATCGTGGAGAGAGACTGCCTGGGCTCCATGATGTTCAGATCAAACTGAGGCGTCAGGTGAAAGATCTCCAGCACACTGTCCAGCATCTGCCTGTGCTGGGCCGTCACGCAGCACAGGCTTTCAAACTCCGGCCGTCGATCCAGCTCCCGTACCAGCGGCGCCATTTTAATGGCCTCCGGGCGGGTGCCGAAAATGGTCATCACACGCAGCTTTTCCTGCTCAGGCATGGCCCTCCCCGTCCTTTTCATCCTTTTTATCCTCTCCGGCCCCGTCGTGGTCCTTCCTGTGGGGCGCAGCGAATACCCGCCAGGCCACAAAACCGGCCAGTATCAGGGCCAGCAGCAGTACACCGGCTTTCAGCACGCCGTTGGTCGTCATGACCACCGCGGTCAGGCCCAGAATCGCCGAGATCACATACAGCGTGCCCACCGCCTGCTTCTGGGACAGGCCCATGTCGATCAGCTTGTGATGGATATGGCTGCGGTCCGGCTTCATGGGGCTCTGCCCCTTGGAGATACGGCGGATCACCGCAAAGCACACATCAAAAATCGGAACGCCCAACATCAAAAACGGCACCACAAAGGAGATCACGCTGTACATCTTGAACATTCCCTGCACCGACATCGTGGCCATAATGAAGCCGAGGAAGGTCGCGCCGGTATCCCCCATGAATATCTTGGCCGGGTTCAGATTGTAGGGCAGAAAACCGATACAGGCGCCCGCCAGCGCCCCCATAATGACCGCCACATCCTGCTCGCTCACCAGAAGGGCGATGACCAGCATCGTCACGGCGCTGATGGTCGACACGCCGCAGGCAAGGCCGTCCAGCCCGTCGATGAGATTTACGGCATTGGTGATGGCCACGATCCAGATCACCGTCACAGGAATGGAGAGCCAGCCCAGGGTCCAGACGGTGTTCGGGCGAAAAATGTTTGGGTTGGACAGCACCTCAATGCGATTGCCCATAAGCACCGCCACCAGCGCCGCGCCGATCTGCACCACAAATTTCAGCTTGGCCGGGAGATTATAGATGTCGTCCAGCGCGCCCAGGATCACAATGATCACCGCGCCCAGAAGCATTCCCTGCTTGGGCCTGTCCAGCGGGACCATGATCAGAACGGAGAGTACAAACCCAAGAAAGATCGCCAGGCCGCCCATGCGCGGGATGGGGTGGTCGTGCATGCGGCGGTCGTCCTTGGGCACGTCCACCGCCCCGATCTTATAGCAGAGCGTCTTGACCGCCGGGGTGAGCAGCAGCGCGCACACGGCCGCAATGGCCAGGGCGATCAGCACCATCCCGATGCTCTTGGGATCGGTGTTGTAGGTAACGGTTGGCACGAAAAAACAGCTCCTTCAGTGTCGGATCTCAGCGGGCCACAAAGCCCACCTTTTTGTAGACCTTACGCAGCGTTTTCTCCGCCACATAGGACGCCTTCTCAGCTCCGGCGCGGTATACGGACTCCAGATAGGCCTTGTCCGCCAGAATGCGGGCCGCCTCTTCCCGGATGGGGCGCAGGCATTCGATCACAGCATCGCCCACGGCGGGCTTGAAGGCGCCGTACCCCTTCCCGGCAAATTCAGCTTCGATCTCGGCAAAGCTCTTTCCGGTAACGGCCGAATAGATGTTCATCAGGTTTGCAACACCCGGCTTGTTCTGCGGGTCATAGCGTACGCAGTTCTCCGTGTCGCTGTCGGTAATGGCGCGCTTGAATTTCCGCTGGATATCCTCCGGCTTTTCCATAAGAAATACGCAGCCGTCCGGGATGGATTTGGACATCTTCCCCGTGGGATCCGTAAGCCCCATAACACGGGCGCCCGCCTTCGGAATATACGGCTCCGGCATTTTGAATACCTCGCCGTAGATGCCGTTGAAGCGCTGCACGATGTTGCGCGTGAGTTCCACGTGCTGCTTCTGATCTTCACCCACTGGGACATAGTCAGGCTGGTAGAGCAGGATGTCCGCCGCCATAAGACTGGGATAGGTAAACAGGCCGCCGTTGATGTTATCCTTGTGTTTGGCGGACTTATCCTTGAACTGGGTCATACGGGACAGCTCGCCGAACATCGTATAGCAGTTGAGCACCCAGCCGAGCTCCGCGTGCTGGTGCACATGGGACTGAATGAACAGGGTGTTCTTCTCCGGATCCAGACCGCAGGCAATATACTGGGCCAGCTGCTCCAGAGTGCGCCGGCGCAGGTCCGCCGGGTTTTGGCGCACGGTGATGGTGTGCATATCCGCCATAAAATAGAAGTTGTCAAACTCCTCCGTGCGCTCTACCCACGTCTTGATCGCACCCAGATAGTTTCCCAAATGCAGGTCGCCGCTGGGCTGGATGCCGGAGAGCATTACTTTCTTCGCTTCTTGTCCTTCCATATCAAAAGCCCCTCTTTATTATTCTGTTGGTGCAATCACGATCTTACATTTCTCACAGCAGAACGCCGCTGCCGCATATCCATTTGCCTGCAGCAATGCAAATCTGTTCCGAAGCGCAACACCCTTTTCTGCGGTCTTAAACGCAAACAGGGATGGTTTTTCCCCATCAGGGAGCCATTGCACAGGTTGATCTCCGTTGGGAATATAGCCTGACAGCATTTCCTTATCGCAGTATGGGCACTTCATACCATTGCACTCCCTCAGCAGCCGAAATGAGATCAGTCCTTGGTCAGCAGCGCGCTGACGTCCACATTTTCCGCGTCGGACCACAGGCGCTCCAGGGAATAGAACTCCCGGGCCTGCTCCGTAAACACATGGATCACCACAGAGGAGTAGTCCAGCAG
>CAKUHW010000081.1 GCA_934659415.1 uncultured Oscillospiraceae bacterium | reverse complement strand
CAGCTTGCGCAGCCTGCACTTGACACAGATGTCCACCGTGGCGGTGAGGGGATCCATGTCTCTGATATTGAAGTCGATAAGAGAGTTGAAGTTCGTGCCCTTGCCCTTGGCGATGGGCAGGCCCTTGGCCCAGTGGCCGGACACGCCCATGATGCCCAGGCACTCGGGGTGGATGCTCTCCCGGGTCTGGATGCGGCCGGTGGTCTTCTTGCCGTGGCTGGTCACGATCTCCACCAGGTCGCCGGACTTCAGGCCCATGGCCTGGGCGGTCTTGGTGTTGATGTTCACGAAGTAGGTGAAGGGGTTCTGCTCCGACATTTCGTTGATCCAGGGAATCTCCTGGTTGTTGGAGTTGGAGTGGAAGCTCTCGGAGAAGGAGAAGCCGTACAGGGGGAACTCCTTCTTGTCCGCCTTGTGGAAGTCGGTGGGGAACCAGCGGGGCATGGGGTCGTACACGGACCAGTCATACCAGTCCTGAATGCCCACCTTCTCGGCGATGGCCTCGGTCTTCTCCCGGCAGCGGAGCATGAACTCCCAGTACAGCTGGGTCTTGACCTCCTTGCGGAACTGCCGCCAGTAGACCTCCTGCACGGTCTTGGGCCAGCCGATAAAGCCGTGCTCGGTGAACCAGGCCCAGTCGTGCTCGGGACCGAAGTGGACGATGCAGGCCCGGTTGCACAGGTCCTGCCAGTTGATCTTCTCATCGGGCTTCAGCGCCAGCTCGCCGGTGAGCCCCAGCTCGGCGTTCCAGTAGCCGTTGAGGATGGGGGTGAGGCCCATGCGGTCGGCGATGTCGATCACCAGCTCCTGCATGTCCTTGCGCTCGTACATGGGCTCCACCACCTTGTGGGAGGTGTGGAAGCTCCAGGGGTCCTCCATGCCCACGGGGATGTTGTGGTAGGGATGCTGGATGCCCATCCAGTCGTCCCGCTCCAGGTAGCTGGCGTCGGGCAGCAGAATGTCGGCAAAGGCCTCGTTGAACTCGTTGGAGTAGATGTCGCAGTCCACGATGAAGTCCACGTCGTCCCGGTAGAAGGTCTCGCGGATCTCGGGGGAGGGACCGTTGAGTGCGGCGTTGGTGGCGTAGTTGATGAGGAACTTGAAGTGGGTGCGCAGGCCGAAACGCTCCAGCACCTCTTTCCGGTCGGGGGCGTTGACCCACAGCATCTCCATGGCGGTGGGGAACATCTCCTCCAGATCGTGGTGGGGGAACTCGGGGTCGCGCACGGGCCAGAAGCCGCCCTGGGGGAACAGCCACTTGCCGGCGGTCTGGGTAAAGCCGTCTTCACCGGCCTTGCAGGCCAGGTAGGGGCGGTGGGTATCCTTATAGCCGTCGCACTCCACGGCCACGGTGAGCAGGCCGCCGGGGCAGCTGACGGCGCCCATGATGTGGCTGAGCAGGTCCAGGGCCCACAGGCAGTGCAGGCCGTTGGTGTGGGTGCCGGCGGAGCGGATGTTCAGGGTGGCCACGGGGCGGTAGGGCAGGTCAAAGCCCTCCACGTTGATGGTCTCGCCCAGGTGAGCCTCGTCGGCGAACTCCTTGGCGATGCGCCGGATGGTGGCGGCGGGCACCTCGCTGATCTCCTCCGCCCGCTCCGGGGTGAACTCGGCAAAGCGCTTGCGCATGGGCACCCAGGAGGGCTGGCACTTCACGCCGTCCACCTCAAACTCGCCCTCCAAGGCCGCGTGGGCGATGGTGGGATCGTCATACACCTTGGCCTTGCCGTCGGCCTCATCCCATACATAGGGCTTGCCGGTGGCCTTGTCGCGGATGTACCAGCCCTGGTCCATGTCCACCAGGTAGGGGGCGTTGGTGCGGGTGCGGCAGTACTCCACGTCGTACTTGCCCAGCTCGTTCACGATCACGTCCAGCAGGGCCAGGATCACCGCGCCGTCGGTGCCGGGCACGATGGGGATCCACTCGTCGGCGTTGGCCGCGGCGGCGTTGCACATGGGATCGAACACGATCATCTTCATGCCCCGGGCCCGGGCGTCCGCCAGCTTCTTGTTGTGCCACTGCTGGAAGCCGCCGTTGCCGGAGTTGGTGCCGAACACCAGCAGATAGTTGCAGTACTCATAGTCGGGGTGCACCACGAAGGCGCCGTGCTGCAGGCTGTTGATAAAGTGCCCGGCGTTGCCGCAGTGGCTGCCGGCGGCGTTGATGTGGATGGGCGCGCCCTTCTCGTTGGCCAGCATGGCCAGCATGGGCACGAAGTAGTTGGGGATGATCTGGTTGCCGGCCACGATGCCGTGCTGCACCACAATGGAGTTGGGGGTCTCGTCATAGGCCTCCTTCATCTTGCCGATGATGGTGTCCATGGCCTCGTCCCAGGAGATGCGCTCCCACTTGGGGTCCTCCCCCAGGCCCTTCTTGGGGTTGGTGCGCTTCAGGGGGTAGTTCAGGCGGTTGGGATCGTACAGCACCTGCAGGCCGGCCAGGCCGCGGGGGCACACGCCGCCGCCGGAGCCCACGCTGGACTCGGGCACGCCTTCGATCTTTACCGCCGTGCCGTTGACCACGTGCACCCGCAGGCCGCACTCGCTCTGACAGCGGTGACACTGGGTATAGACCCACTTATCTTCTTTGATGTTGGACATATTCTTCTTACCTCCCGCTGCTTACGACCTGCTCCACCAGGTCGGCGCCGGCGCCCAGAGTCAGCAGCCGGGCGGGACCCGCGATGCGGTCCGCCGCGTCCGCCCCCAGCAGAGTGACGCCCAGGGCCTTGCCTGTGGCCCGGTCGGCCACGATCTTGTAGCTGCCCGCGCTCACGCCGGCCAGCCGTCCGTCGAAGGACACCAGGGGGCCCCGGCGTACCTCTACCTCATAGCCCCGGTCGGCGGCCTGCTTCTCGCTGAGTCCCACCGCGCCGGACTCGTCCGCGGAGAAGACGCACCGGGGGATGTTGTCATAATCCACGGTGATGGGCTCCGCTCCCGCCATATCGGCAATGGCGGCCTTGGCCTGCATGCTGGCGGTGAAGGCCAGGGCCAGCTTGCCCGTCACATCGCCCACGGCATACAGGCCGGGGACGTTGGTGCGCATCCGCTCGTCGATGTTTACATAGCCGCGCGTCATCTCCACGCCCAGCTCCTCCAG
Organism: uncultured Oscillospiraceae bacterium; assembly: GCA_934659415.1. GTDB lineage: Bacteria > Bacillota > Clostridia > Oscillospirales > Oscillospiraceae > Enterenecus. The sequence continues at coordinate 2,453 of CAKUHW010000081.1, read as the reverse complement.
GCCGAGACCCTCGCTGGTGGGCACCACGCCCGCGGCCACCAGGACCTTCTCCACCTCCAGGCTGTGGGTGCCCTCGGCGTCCTTGTAGGTCACCACGGCACCGCCCGGGACCTCGTCCACGCTCTGCACGGAGGCGCCGGTGCGGATCTCCATGCCCTCGTTGTCCCGGAAGAAGGCCGCGGCCTCTCCGGTGAGCTCCTCGTCCCCCAGACCCATGATGGTGGGCAGCATCTCCAGCACGGTGACCTTTGCCCCGAAGCGGGCCCACACGGTGGCCAGCTCGATGCCGGTGGCGCCGGAGCCGATCACCGCCGCGCTGGCGGGGACCTCCTCCAGCAGCAGGGCCTCCCGGGTGGTGAAGATGTTGGCGCAGTACTGGGCGATGGGCAGCCGCCGGGAGTGGGAGCCGGTGGCCAGCAGGATGTTCCGCCCGCGGATGACCTCCCCGGAGGGGCTCAGGGCCACCTTACCTTCCCCGGTCAGCCTGCCCTCCTGGTTATAGAGGTCGCAGCCCAGCTCGCGCAGCAGGGCGTGGATGTGCTCGCTGCGCTCACCGGCCACCTTGCGGCTCTCCACGGAGGCCTCTTTGAAGCTGGGAGCGGGGCCGCCCTTGGCCCGCTTGTGCACGGCGGCATAGCGCACCAGAGCCTTGGTGGGCACGCAGCCGAAGTTGACGCACACGCCGCCCAGCAGCTCCTTTTCCACTACGGCGGTCTTCAGCCCGGCCTCCCGGGCGCTTACGGCTGCGGCGTATCCGCCGGGGCCGCCGCCTACGATGATCACGTCGTATTCTTTCATAGTCCGCATCTCCCTTCCGCTCAGTCCAGGTAGTACACGGAGGGCTCCGTGTCATATTCCGGGTGCAGCACCCGGCCGCCGCCCCGCTGGGCCAGCAGCTTGGAGGGGGCGCTCTCGGGATCGTCCAGGTCGCCGAAAATGCGGGCGTGGCACATACAGGTGTTCACGCAGGCGGGGGTGGCCTCCCGGTCCACGCCGGGCTTCAGCCCGGCGGCCAGGCCCGCGTCCACCCGCAGCTTGCAGAAGTCGCACTTGACCACGGTGCCGTCCTGATAGGGGCGCAGTTCGGCGCCTCTCTCCTCCAGCTCGGTCAGGCCCTGGCCGGGGAAGTATTCCTTCTGCTCGCCGTAGTTGCACATCCGCTCGTGGTAGGGACAGAGCACGATGCACTCCTGACAGCCGGTGCACTTGTCCGCGTCCACGGCCACGATGCCGTCCTCCCGGCGGTAGGTGGCGCCGGTGGGACAGTTGTGCACGCACACCGGGTCGGCGCACTGGTTGCACTGAATGGGATAGATGAATTTCTTTGCGTGGGGATACGTACCGGTCTCACCCACCAGCATGCGGCTGCGCCACACCTGGGGGGGGAGAAAATTCTGCTGCTTGCAGGCCAGCACGCAGGCGCCGCAGCCGTTGCACCTGCGCAGGTCGATGACCATGCCCCATCTCATAGTTTATGTCCTCCTTATTTCGTTGCCTCAGGTCAGAGCGTAATCCCAGAAGGTCTGACGGCCGTCCTCCAGAGCCATATGGCCGGACTGGAGCATGGCCTCGGTGGGCAGGGAGTAGAAGCCCTTGCGGCTGACCCAGGGAGAGCCCGCCTTCTTCAGATCCACCGCCATCTCCGCAAACTTCAGACCCACGCTCAGCACGTCCAGCACGGGCACGCCGTCCACCTCGGTCAGGCCGTTGGGGTACTCGTCCTCGCACTTGGGGGCGGCGCGCAGGGCGGAGGTCATCAGCCCGCAGGCGGGGATGAGCACCTCGGCGCCCATATCGATCAGCTTCCGGCCGCACGCCTGGAAGGCCTTGATGGCCCCGTGAGCGTCCAGCAGGGCCTCGGCCTGCTCCTCGGCGGACTCGGTGGTGGCCACCACGCCGGCCAGATACTCGCCGAAGCCGTACTCGTGGACGGTCTTGACGCACTCATGGATATTCTTCTCGGACACGTGGACAATGCCGAACTTTTTGCCCATCATGGTGGCGTAGTGCAGGGCGGCCTCGCCGATGCTCATCACGGGGATGTTCACAAAGGCGCGCACCTGGTCCAGCATGGGGTCGCCGAAGCAGGTGATGAGGATGGCGTCAAAGCCATCGGCCTCGGCGGTGCGGCAGGCCTGAAGCACCAGCTGGGAGTTCAGGGTGTCGATGGCGGGATGGAAAAAGCCGTCCATGCCCAGGATGCCCCACTCGGACACCCGCAGCACGATCTCCGTATCCGGCCGGCGGACCTTGTTGAAATTCTTCTTCCAGTTGGGCCCCATCATGTTGGTGATGAAAAAGCCGTCCTTTTCCGATACGCCTACGTTGGCAAGCATGATCTTCATGTGGTTTACCGTCCTTCCTTCTTTTCCGGGTTTTATGGATAATGCTTGCTTTCAGGATACCATTTCAGTCCTCTGTTGTGAAATATGGATCTTCCATGGTATCAGCGC
>CAKUHW010000080.1 GCA_934659415.1 uncultured Oscillospiraceae bacterium | reverse complement strand
CAGCTGCACCGGGCAGCGGTCGGCCAGACCGGCGGCCACCACGTTCTTGGCCACCCAGCGGGCGGCGTAGGCGGCGGAGCGGTCCACCTTGGTGGGGTCCTTGCCGGAGAAGGCACCGCCGCCATGGGGCGCGGTGCCGCCGTAGGTGTCTACAATGATCTTGCGCCCGGTGAGACCGCTGTCCCCCTGGGGCCCGCCGATGACAAAGCGGCCGGTGGGGTTGACGTAGATGACCGTCTGGTCGTCCAGAAGCTCCGCGGGGATGGAGGGACGGATCACCAGCTCGATCATATCCAGGGCCAGCTGCCGCTGCTCCACCTCGGGGCTGTGCTGGGTGGAGAGCACCACGGTGTCCACCCGCAGGGGCCGGCCGTCCTCGCCGTACTCCACGGTGACCTGGGTCTTGCCGTCGGGGCGCAGGTAGTCCACCATGCCCTCCTTGCGCACCTGGGCCAGCCGCCGGGCCATCCGATGGGCCAGGGCGATGGGCAGGGGCATCAGCTCCTCGGTCTCCCGGCAGGCGTAGCCGAACATCATGCCCTGGTCGCCTGCGCCGTTGTCCAGTTCCGCCTCCCCGCCGGAGGCCTGCTTGCTCTCCAGAGAGCGGTCCACCCCCAGGGCAATGTCGGGGGACTGCTCGTCAATGTTGGTGATGACGGCGCAGGTGTCGCAGTCGAAGCCGTACTTGGCCCGGTCGTACCCGATGTCCCGGATGACCCCCCGGGCGATCTTGGGAATGTCCACATAGCAGGAGGTGGTGATCTCCCCCATCACATGGACCAGCCCGGTGGACACGGTGGTCTCGCAGGCCACCCGGGCCATGGGGTCCTGCTCCAGAATGGCGTCCAGAATGGCGTCGGAGATCTGGTCGCAGATCTTGTCGGGGTGCCCCTCGGTCACGGATTCGGAGGTAAAGAGTTTCTTTGACATGACAGTTCATCCTTTCCGCACACTGACTGCCTGAGAAGCGATGAAAAAAGGCCGCGCCGGAAACGGCGCGGTCTGGTGGTTTTTTCACCCTCATCTTGCGTTTCCGCCGGAATTGGCACCTTGCCCGCAGGCAGGTTGCCGTGGTGTCATCGGGCCGATCCCTCAACCACTCTTGATAAGGCATTGTTCAGTTGCAGGGCCATTATAGCCGCTTCGTATTCCCTTGTCAACAGGAAATTCCGCCGCCCTGCGCCCGCGAAGGCCGAAAACACAACATATTGTATGTTATAGTTTGAAAAGACCCTGTGAAAGAAAAAACATTCAAGATATAGTGCGGAACACCTTGACAAGGCTACGAGATATTGGTATAGTGTAAGAGCATCTGACACAACATATGGGGCTGCTCCCATGGAGAGCGAAAGAGGAGGAACCGACAGTGAAGATCATCAAACGCAGCGGCGCGGAGGTAGTGTTCGATCCGCAGAAGATCGTGATCGCCGTCACCAAGGCCAATGACAGCGTGGTGCCCAGCGCCCGCATGACTCCTGTCCAGATCAGGCGCATCGCCGAGGATGTGGAGAGCGCCGCCAGCAACATGAACCGGGCCCTCAGCGTGGAGGAGATCCAGGACATGGTGGAGGACCAGATCATGAACCAGCGGGCCTTTGACGTGGCCCGCAACTATATCACCTACCGCTATACCCGGGCCCTGGTGCGCAAGTCCAACACCACGGACGAGCAGATCCTCTCTCTCATCGAGTGCAACAACGAGGAGGTCAAGCAGGAGAACTCCAACAAGAACCCCACGGTGAACTCCGTCCAGCGGGACTACATGGCGGGCGAGGTGTCCAAGGACATCACCAAGCGCATCCTGCTGCCCAGGGATATCGTGGAGGCCCACGAGCAGGGCATCATCCACTTTCACGATGCGGACTATTTCGCCCAGCACATGCACAACTGCGACCTGGTGAACCTGGAGGATATGCTGCAGAACGGCACGGTCATCAGCGGCACGCTGATCGAGAAGCCCCACAGCTTCTCCACCGCCTGCAACATCGCCACCCAGATCATCGCCCAGGTGGCCTCCTGCCAGTACGGCGGGCAGTCCATCTCCCTGACCCATCTGGCCCCCTTTGTGGACATCAGCCGCAGGAAGCTCCGCGCGGAGGTGGAGGCCGAGATGGCCGAGATCGGCGAGAACCTGGCCCCGGAGAAGATCGACCGGGTGACCGAGATGCGCCTGCACGAGGAGATCAAGCGGGGCATCCAGACCATCCAGTACCAGGTGGTCACCCTGATGACCACCAACGGCCAGGCCCCCTTCATCACCGTATTCATGTACCTGAACGAGGCCAAGAACCCCCAGGAGAAGCAGGACCTGGCCCTCATCATCGAGGAGACCCTCCGCCAGCGCTACCGGGGGGTGAAGAACGAGAAGGGCGTGTGGATCACGCCGGCCTTCCCCAAGCTTATCTATGTGCTGGAGGAGGACAACATCCGGGAGGGCACTCCCTACTGGTATCTCACCGAGCTGGCCGCCAGGTGCACGGCCAAGCGCATGGTGCCCGACTACATCTCGGAGAAGATCATGCTGCGCAACAAGGTGGACAAAAACGGCGAGGGCCATTGCTACACCTGCATGGGCTGCCGTTCCTTCCTGACGCCCTATGTGGACGAGGCGGGCAGACCCAAGTACTACGGCCGCTTCAACCAGGGCGTGGTCACGGTGAACCTGGTGGACATCGGCCTGTCCGCCGAGCGGGACCTGGTGCGCTTCTGGGAGATCTTTGACGAGCGCATGGAGCTGTGCCACCGGGCGCTCCAGTGCCGCCATGAGCGCCTGTCCGGCACCCTGTCCGACGCCGCCCCCATCCTCTGGCAGCACGGCGCGCTGCTGCGCCTGCCCAAGGGGGAGACCATCGACAAATACCTCCACGGCGGCTACTCCACCCTGTCCCTGGGCTATGCAGGTCTGTGGGAGTGCGTGTACAGCCTGACGGGCAAGAAGCTCACCGAGCCGGAGGGGGAGGAGCTGGGCCTGGAGATCATGCGCAAGCTCAACGAGTACACCGCCAAATGGAAGGCGGCGGAGAATATCGACTACTCCCTCTACGGCACGCCCCTGGAGTCCACCACCTATAAATTTGCCAAGTGCCTGCAGAGCCGCTTCGGCATCGTCAAGGGCGTGACCGACCGGCAGTACATCACCAACAGCTACCACGTCCACGTCACCGAGCCCATCGACGCCTTCGACAAGCTCCTGCTGGAGGCCAAGTTCCAGGCGCTCTCCCCCGGCGGGGCCATCTCCTATGTGGAGGTGCCCAATATGCAGGACAATATCCCCGCGGTGCTCACGGTGATGCAGTTCATCTATGACCACATCATGTATGCCGAGCTGAACACCAAGAGCGACTACTGCCAGGTGTGCGGCTACGACGGGGAGATCGAGATCGTGGAGGACGACGGCAAGCTGATCTGGCGCTGCCCCAACTGCGGCAACACGGACCAGAGCCGGATGAACGTGGCCCGCCGCACCTGCGGCTACATCGGTACCCAGTACTGGAACCAGGGCCGCACCCAGGAGATCAAGGAGCGGGTGCTCCACCTGTAAGCCGGGCTGCGCCTGCGGCCGGTCAATACAAAAAGCAGGGACGGTATGTCCCTGCTTTTTTACAGGGGGATTTTCATGTATTACGGAGAGATCAAAAACTGCGATATCGCCAACGGCGAGGGCGTCCGGGTGAGTCTGTTCGTGTCCGGCTGCACCAATCGCTGCCCCCACTGCTTCCAGCCCCAGACCTGGGACTTCCACTATGGGCAGCCCTTCACCCCGGAGACGGAGGAGCGGCTGATCGCCCTGCTGCGGCCCGGGCACATCCGCGGCCTGTCCCTTCTGGGCGGGGAGCCGCTGGAGCCGGAGAACCAGCGGGCGCTGGTCCCCTTCCTGCGCAGGGTGCGCAGCCGCTGCCCGGGAAAGGATGTCTGGTGCTGGACGGGCGCGGTGTACGAGGACCTGCTGCGGGAGGGGCACTTCCGCTGTGAGGTCACGGACGAGCTGCTCTCCCTGCTGGACGTGCTGGTGGACGGCCGGTATGTGGAGGCGCAGAAGGATCTGACCCTGCGCTTTCGCGGCAGCGCCAACCAGCGTCTCATTGACCTGAACGCCACCCGGGCTGCCGGGCGGCCCGTGCTGCTGCCCGACCGGGACAGGAGCGGGCTGTGACAGCCGGAGGGAGGAGACCGGCGGCGAAATAGGCCTTGACTGTGCACGGGCGCCGGTGTTACAATACAGGCATGTGTACGGAAGGGGGAGCCATGGATGACAGAGCAGGAACTGCTGCAGGCGATCGGCCAGATGATGGAGGAAAAGCTGGCCCCGGTCAACGGACGGCTCGACGGGATAGACAAGCGCCTCGACGGGATAGACGAACGCCTCGACGGGATAGACGAACGCCTCGACGGGATAGACGAACGCCTCGACGGGATAGACAAGCGCCTCGACGGGATAGACGAGCGGTTTGACGGGATAGACGAGCGGCTTGACGGGATAGACGAGCGGCTGATCCGGGTGGAGGCATCTCTGGACCATGAGATCCGGCCGGCCATCCAGCTGCTGGCTGAGGGCCATGCGCTCATTCTGGAGCGGCTGGACGACAAGATCGATGCCAAGACCGAAAAGCTGGAGTGGCGGGTAGACGCCATTGAAGAGGTGCTGAAGCAGCACCTCCGGGAGGCAAAATAAACAGCAAACGCAGGGGGCGGCGAAGCCCCCTGCGTTTTGTCTGTCCTGTTCAGTCCTTCAGCTCCCGCTCCAGCTCCGCGGCGATCTCGCCGGAGACCTCCGCGGCGGCGGACTGTTCGCTGACACCGTTGTTCCGCAGGTCCAGGTCGTCCAGGGTCAGGGCCATCAGATCCTCCTTGCCGGGACTCTCCAGGGCGGCCACACGGTCGGCCTGGCGGGCGATGGCGGTCTCAAAGATGTTGCGCACGTCCCGGGCGTTGCCGAAGTTTTCGTCCCGCTGCTCGTACATCAGGCGGAAGGCCTCCTCCGCCGCCTTTGCGGTCTCCTCGTCCAGGGTGTACCCGCCCCGCCTGCACTGGGAGCGGAAGATCTCCATCAGCTGGCCGCCGTCGTAATCCTCGAAGTAGAAGTATTTGTTGAAGCGGCTCTCCAGGCCGGGATTGGAGTGGATGAAGTCCCCCATCAGGTCGGTGTACCCTGCCACGATCACGATCAGGTCGTCCCGGTGATCCTCCATATTCTTCAGGATCACCTCAATGGCCTCCTGCCCGAAGTCGTTGGGGGAGTCGTGGTTGGTGAGGGCATAGGCCTCATCGATGAACAGTACGCCGCCGATGGCCTTGTCGATCACGCCCTGGGTCTTCAGAGCGGTCTGCCCCACGAAGCCCGCCACCAGGCCGGAGCGGTCCACCTCCACCAGCTGCCCCTTGGACAGCACGCCGATAGAGTGGTAGATGCGGGCCAGCAGCCGGGCCACCGTGGTCTTGCCGGTGCCCGGGTTGCCCATGAATACCAGGTGGAGGGACATGGCCGGGGTGGGCAGCCCCGCCTCCTGGCGCAGCTTGCGCACCTTCACCAGGTTGATCAGGCTGTGCACGTCCGCCTTCACCTTTTCCAGGCCGCACAGCTCGTCCAGCTCGGCCAGCACGTCCTCCAGCTTTTCCTTCTCCGGAGCCGGGACCTCCTCCTCGCCCTTGACCTCCCGGGCGGTCTTCTCG
>CAKUHW010000079.1 GCA_934659415.1 uncultured Oscillospiraceae bacterium | reverse complement strand
GTCTACGACTCTCTACATGATTGCCGGTCGGGAGGGTGTTACGGACGGCGAAATCATGTTCGGCGACCGGGATGTGACCACCCTGATGCCGGAGAAGCGGAATATCGGTCTGGTATTCCAAAACTACGCACTGTATCCCCACATGACAGTCCGGGACAACATCACATTCCCTCTGTCGAACATAAAGGATCCGGAAACCGGAAGGCCGTATTCCCGTGCCAAGCGTAACGCCGCGACCGATGAGATTGCCAAGCTGGTCCAGATCGAGTCCTTGCTGGACCGCAAGCCCGGTCAACTTTCCGGCGGTCAGCAGCAGCGTGTCGCGATTGCCCGTGCGCTGGTAAAAAAGCCCGATGTTCTGCTGCTGGACGAGCCTCTCAGCAATCTGGATGCCCGCCTGCGCATGGAAATGCGGTCAGAAATTCGCCGTATCCAGCAGGAATCCAAGGTGACCACCATCTTTGTTACCCACGATCAGGAAGAGGCCATGAGCATCACGGATGAGATCGTGCTGATGCGTCAGGGTGTGGTGCAGCAGGTCGCCGGTGCCCATGAGATGTACATGGATCCCGCCAACAGCTTTGTGGCATCCTTCATGGGCAATCCGCCTATTTCCTATGTGGATGTGCAGGTCGGCGGCGGTTCGGCTGTTCTGGAAAATGGCCTGCGTCTGCCCTGCAGATCTGACTACGCCGGACATGCTAAAATGGGCATCCGTCCGGAGGCGTGGGCGCTGGGCGGTGATCTGTCTGTCACACTGACCGACGTGGAGATGCGGGGTCAGGATCAGGTGGTCTCCTTCACTCTGGCGGGCCAGCCGGTTCGTGCTATCCTCAACGCGGAGGAGTATGTACGCCCCGGTCAGGAGGTTCACCTGCGTCTGTCGGAAAAGCGCTGCTATCTGTTCGACCCCGAGACGGGCGTCCGCCTGTAAGGAGGCTCACTATGCTGAAAGATAAGGTGAGAAAAGATCCGGGGGCTGCCAAGAAGCGCAGATACCAGCTGGTGGAAATGTCCGACGGTACCCTCCGTGTGCGCAGCGGATGGGCCTATGCGTACATTCTTCCCGCTATGGCTTTGCTTCTGCTGTTCACCGTGTATCCGCTGGTCATGGTGCTTCGCACGGCTTTCTATCAGAAGTATATCTATATCACCAATACCGGCAAGGGCTTCGGACTGTCCTCCTTTGCATGGGTCCTGAAGGACTCCACCTTCTGGATGGCCTGCAAAAACACAGCGATCCTGCTGCTCATTGCCCTGCCGATTACGCTGATACTTGCTCTGGGCATCGCCCTGCTTATCAACTCCATCAAACGGCTTCAGGGCTTGTTCCAGACCATCTATTTCCTGCCCTACGTCACGTCCACCATCGCCATCGGCATGGCGTTCCTGTGGCTGTTCCATTCAGACTACGGCTACATCAACTATTTCCTACAGCTGTTTGGCATCAGTCCGCAAAAGTGGCTGACCGATCCCAACCTGATGATCGTGACCCTTTCCATCTTCTCGGTCTGGAATGGTCTGGCGTTTAAGATCCTTCTGTTTCTGGCGGGTCTGCAAAAGATTAACAAGCAGGTCTATCAGGCTGCAAGGATCGACGGCTCCTCCCCCACGAAGACACTGTTCCGCATTACGCTGCCCCTGCTGAGTCCCACCATCTGGATGGTGATTCTGGTGTCCGTGATTTACGTGGCCCGCACTTTCAACGAGGTCTATGCCATGTTTGTCTCCTATTCCGGCGGAGCCGCCGGCTCGGGAAACGCCGCTATCACCATCATGTACTACATTTATTGGATGTTCTACGATCAGGGAAAGGTCAACTACGCTGCGGCAGCCGCCATCCTGTTTCTGATCGCCGTCCTTCTCATCACGGTGGTGCAGCGGGTGATCTCCAAGAAATTTATCCACTACGTGTAAGGGAGGGAACATGATGAAGAGAGAAAATACAGAGCTCCAGATCCGGGATACCCGCAAGACGGTTCTCACCGCCATCAAATACGTGGTGCTGATCATCGGCGCACTGGTGATGATGTTCCCCTTTATCTGGATGCTCCTCACCTCCCTGAAAACACTGCCGGAGGCCATCTCCATCCCGCCCCAATGGATGCCCGAAACTCCCCAGTGGAAGAACTACGAATACTCCTGGAATCTGGTTCCCTTCGCTATGTTTTTCCGCAACACCATCTGGGTCGGCATTCTCAGCGTGGTGGTAACCTTGGCGTTCTCCATTCTGGGTGCCTACGCCTTCAGCATCTACTCCTTTCCCGGCCGTAACCTCTGCTTCTACCTGTTCATGCTGACCATGATGGTCCCCTCGGAGATCCTGATCATCCAAAACTACGTGACCTGCAGCCGCCTGGGGCTTCTGGACAGTTTCTCCGGTATTGTGCTGCCGACAGTTGCCAACGGCTTTTACATCTTTATGCTGCAGGAATATTTCATGCAGACGCCGCCCTCCCTGTTCAAGGCCGCAAAGGTGGACGGCTGCAGCAATCTGAAGTTCCTCATCAAGGTGGTCATTCCCATGAATGTCAACGCCATTGTCACTGTGGCGATCCTGACCTTCATCACCGCTTGGAACTCCTTTATGTGGCCCCTGATCGTCACGCTTTCCGATGAGCACACACTACTTTCCGTGGGTTTGCTTCGCTTCCGGCAGGCATCCAGCTCCAACCTGCATAATCAAATGGCGGCTGCCTGCATTGTGCTGATCCCCATGGTCATCTTCTACATCATCTTCCATAAGAAGATCATGGAGGGTGTTGCTTCCGGCGGTACCAAGGGCTGACAGCCCAAATATATGAAATTTTTGGAGGTACATTATGAAAAAGTGGTTGAGTTTTCTTCTTGCGCTCTGCATGCTCCTGAGCCTGACCGCCTGTGGCAATGAGAGCGGCGGCCCGTCCGGCAACCCTTCCGAGCCCATGTCTCCCACGGACGTGGAGGTGGAGCTGACCGAGCCCGTCACCATCACCTTCTGGCATGGCATCGTGCAGGAAAACATGCAGCAGACCCTGAACGAGATCGTGGATGATTTCAACAAGGGTATCGGCGCTGAGAAGGGCATCACCGTGGAGTGCTATGCCAAGGGTGAGATGCCCGATCTGGAAAACGCCGTCACCGCTGCTATCAAAGCTGGTAATATGCCCAACGTCACCCTGACCGAGGCTGCCTCTGTGGTGGACTGGCTGCAGGCTGACTGCGTGGTGGACATGACCCCGTACATTGAAAATGCCAACTACGGTCTGGATCTGTCTGATTACTATGACATCTATATCGAAGACAGCTGCAACTACCCCGTCCCCGGCTATTACAGCCTGCCCCTCTATGTGGCCTGTGAGGTCATGTACTATAACGTGGACTTCTTCAAGGCAAATAACCTGAGCGTTCCCACCACCTGGGCTGAGTTTGAGGAGACCTGCACCAAGATCGCTGAGATCACCGGCAAGCCTGCCGCCGGCTGGGACGAGGGCGTGAAGTGCTTCTCCACTCTGGTGGAGCAGAAGGGCATCGGCTATACGGATCGCGAGGGCAATCTGCTCTTCGCTGACAATCTGGACGCCACCACCGAGGTCATCTCCTGGTATCAGAACATGGTCCAGCGGGGCATTATTCGCACCCCCGGCGAGGACTACTTCTTCTCCGGCCCCTTTGCCAACCAGCAGGTACAGATGTATCTCAGCTCCGGCAACGAGGGCGAGTTCATCAACATGAAGATTCCCGAGAGCGCCAAGTTCGAGTGGTCCTGCGCTCCCATTCCTCAGTTTGAGGATGGCACCAAGGCCGACTACGCTGAGGGCTTCCTCATCAGTATGCTGGACAACACCAACGATCTGGCCACCCGCTGGGCCTCCTGGATCTTTGTCCAGTATATGCAGTCCTATGAGGTCTGCCAGAAGATCAACTCCGGCGAATCCCGCCTGCCCTTCCTGAAGTCTGTGGCTGCCAGTGACGAGTTCCTGAACAGCGCCGCCCCCGCCCAGCTGGCCGGCGTTGAGCAGCAGGATTTTGCCTACACCTATCCCGGCTTTGAAACGGATACTTACACCTCCAGCGGTCTGCACGACTATGTGGTGATCGCTATGGACAACATCCTGAACAACGGAGCCGACGTGCGGACGGAGCTCGAGAAACTGATCTCCACCCTTCAGTAAAGCTATTTGATATAAAGAGGAGACGTCAACTATGGCGAAAGAAGCGTTTATGTCTTATGATCCCTGGTCCAACATCCAGTCCAGAAACGGGATCCCCGGTGATGAGCTGATCTCCATGCTGCAAAAGTCTATTCGACGCGGACTGGAGGAAAATGCTCTGGCTGCGGCCTACGAGATGTACATCACCAGCCCTCAGTTCCACGAAAAGATGTGGCGGCGGCTGCTGGCCATCTCCGTTGAGGATGTGGGATTCGGTGATACCCATGCCCCCCTGCAGGTCTACACCCTTTTCAAGATGGCACAGGAGTTCCCCTACTCCGACGGTGACCAGCCGATGTTCTTTATGCACGCGATCCGTTATCTCTGCCGCTGCAAAAAGGAACGTACCACGGATAACATCAAAAACCAGATCATCAAGGAATGGGAGCATGGCAAAAAGCCCGAGGTCCCGGATTATGCCTACGACCTCCACACCGCAAAGGGACGTGCCATGGGCCGTGACGAGATGCACTTCCTGACGGAGGCCAGCCGCGTCATCCCCCAGCTGGAGGGCGAAGACATCGTCCGCATCCACGAGCAGTACATTGAATTCTGCAAGCACGAGAAAGAGATGACCGGCAAGCCGGAGGTACAGCCTTTCCGCTATAACTGCTGGCAGTATTAACAAAATAACCACCTCCCCCCTCTCAAAAAAGAGTACCGGCCCATCTTGGATGGGCCGGTACTCTTTTTTAGGTTGCAAACCCGCCGCTTTACAGGTAAAATAAACTATCGACCACAAGAAGGAGCGAGGCGGTATGCTATTCCTGAGTGAAAAACTGAATGATCCCCGCATTCCCGGGAAAATCCTTTTCAACGAGGATGAAAACGCCCATCTGCCGCCTCACTGGCACTCCAATGTGGAGATCTGCTTTTTTCTCCAAGGTGGTTTTTGTGCCCGAATAGACGGACAGTGCTACACCGTGCAGAACCAGGATCTGATCCTGGTCAACAGCGGCCAGCTCCACCATGTGGGCGAAAACTCCGTTGGGGAACGCCGGGGCATCTCGCTGGTAGCGGACATGGATTTCTGGCATGACTTTTGCCCCGAACTGGATTCGCTGGAGTTCTCCCTTTCTATCTGCCCAGAGCGAGTCCCGGAACTGAAACAGCTGATGACCGCCCTGTATGATGCCAGCTGTACATATTACTGCGCCAAAGAGTCCCATAGGGACAGTGGGGCCGCCAGTCGCGAGCTGCTGCAAATCCATGGATTGATCTGTATGGTCTATTATACGCTTACCAAATATTTCAGCCGCCCCCAAAAGACTGCCTCCCATCGCCTCGCCGTACAAAAGTCAAGCTTACAGGATGTGATCCAGTATATCAACACCCACTATACGGAGCCCCTGATGCTGAAGGATATCGCAGATCAATACAACTTCTCCTGTGAACATCTGTCCCGCCTTTTCAGAAAAAAGCTGGGGTTAACCTTCAAGGAGTACCTGTACAGCATCCGCCTGACGCACGCATGCCGCCTTCTGACCCACACAG
>CAKUHW010000078.1 GCA_934659415.1 uncultured Oscillospiraceae bacterium | reverse complement strand
ATGGGCTTGTCGCCGAAGCGCAGGTGGCTGATGGTCACGCCGCCGGTCTTCTTGGAGTCGTACTGGAAGTACGCCTGCACGTACTTGTCGGTATGGTCGCCGATGATCTTGATGGAGTTCTTGTTGGCGCCCACGGTGCCGTCGCCGCCCAGACCCCAGAACTTGCACTCGATGGTGCCCTCTGCCGCGGTGTTGGGACAGTTCTTCTCCTCGGGCAGGGACAGGCCGGTGACGTCGTCCACGATGCCGATGGTGAACTGGCGCTTCATCTCGTCCCGCTTCAGCTCGTCAAACACGGCGAAGACGGAGGCGGGAGGCGTGTCCTTGGAGCCGAGGCCGTAGCGGCCGCCGATGACCTGCACGCCGGTGCGGCCGGCATTGGCCAGCGCGGTGACCACATCCAGATACAGCGGCTCGCCCAGAGCGCCGGGCTCCTTGGTGCGGTCCAGCACGGCCAGCTTTTTGCAGGTGGCGGGAATGGCCTCCAGCAGCTTGTCCGCGCGGAAGGGGCGGTACAGGCGGACCTTCACCAGACCCACCTTCTCGCCCTTGGCGGTCAGGTAGTCGATGACCTCCTCGGCCACATCGCAGATGGAGCCCATGGCCACGATGACGTGCTCCGCGTCGGGGGCACCGTAGTAGTTGAACAGCCGGTAATCCGTGCCCAGCTTGGCGTTGATCTTGGCCATATAGTTCTCCACAATGCCGGGCACCGCATCGTAGTAGGGGTTGACCGCCTCACGGTGCTGGAAGAAGATATCGCCGTTCTCGTGGGAGCCGCGCATCACGGGATGGTCGGGATTGAGGGCCCGGTCACGGAAGGCCTTCACCGCGTCCATGTCCACCATCTCGGCCAGGTCGTCGTAGTCCCAGACCGCGATCTTCTGCAGCTCGTGAGAGGTGCGGAAGCCGTCGAAGAAGTTCAGGAAGGGAACGCGGCTCTCAATGGCGGCCAGATGGGCCACGGGGCCGAGGTCCATGACCTCCTGGGGGTTGGTCTCGCAGAGCATGGCAAAGCCGGTCTGGCGGCAGGCCATCACGTCGGAATGGTCGCCGAAGATGTTCAGAGCGTGGGTGGCCACCGTCCGGGCGGACACGTGGAACACGCCGGGCAGCAGCTCGCCGGCGATCTTGTACATGTTGGGGATCATCAGCAGCAGACCCTGGGAGGCAGTGTAGGTGGTGGTCAGAGCGCCGGCCGCCAGAGAGCCGTGGACCGTACCGGCGGCGCCGGCCTCAGACTGCATCTCCACTACCTTGACCGGCTGGCCAAAGATATTCTTGCGGCCTGCGGCAGCCCACTGATCCACATTGTCCGCCATAGGACTGGACGGAGTAATGGGATAGATACCGGCAACCTCAGTGAATGCATAGGACACATGGGCGGCTGCGGTGTTTCCGTCCATGGTCTTGAACTTGCGTGCCATAATCTTTTCCTCCTTGTAGGCGGCCCGCCCCGGCGGCCGGCCGCAAATCGTTTCTTTTTGACGCAAACCGTAAGAAGTATACCACACTTTTTCCGGTTTCGCAACGGAAAAACCGATTTCATTGAGGTAAATTTAATTTCAATTTCGATTTATCGTCCCAATTTCATGCAGCGCAGCAAGATATGTCCAGCCGCAGCTCCGCCGGGGATTGCACCGGCCTCCCCGCCGTGCTATAATACCGTTATCTGACACGCACAAGCACATCCGGCGGCGAACAGCGGGGACGTTTTTCGGCCGGTCCGGTCTTTCTGTAAGGGGTGATTTTATGGTCTGCACCATACCGTCTCTCGGCCTGAACGGAGTCTCCGGATATCCCGTCGCCGCGGAGTGCGCGCTGGCGGGCGGACTGCCCGCCTTTGAGGTGGTGGGCCTGCCGGACGCTGCGGTCAAGGAGGCCCGGGAGCGGGTGCGCTCCGCCATCAAGGCCAGCGGCTGCCGGTTCCCCGCCTCCCGCATTACGGTGAATCTGGCCCCCGCCGACCGGCGCAAGGCCGGGACCGTGTACGACCTGCCCATTCTTGTGGGCATCCTGTGCGCCGGGGAGCAGCTCTCCCTGCGGGGAGAGGAGCATTCCGCCTTTCTGGGGGAGCTCTCTCTTACCGGCGCGCTCCGGCCGGTGAGCGGCGTGCTGCCCATGGCCCTGTGCGCCCGGCGCTCCGGCATCACCCGGCTCTACGTCCCGGCGGACAACGCGCCGGAGGCCACCCTGGCCGGAGGTCTGGAGGTGTACCCGGTGGAGAGCGTGCGCCAGCTGCTGGACCATCTGTCCGGTCAGGCGCCCATTCTGCCCGCCGAGCCCTGGGTCCCGGCCGCCGTGGGTATCTCCGGCCCGGATTTTTCCGACGTAAAGGGGCAGGCGGAGGCCAAACGGGCGCTGGAGGTGGCGGCAGCCGGCGGCCACCACCTGCTCATGACGGGCAGCCCCGGCTCGGGCAAGTCCATGATGGCCAAGCGCCTGCCCTCCATCCTGCCCGATCTGACCCGGGAGGAGGCCCTGGCCTGCACGGAGATCTACTCTGTCATGGGTCTCACCAGCCGGACCGAGCCCATGGTGCTCCGCCGGCCCTTCCGCTCCCCCCACCACACCATCTCCCCCGCCGGCATGGCGGGCGGCGGGGCGGCCCTGCGCCCCGGTGAGATCTCCCTGGCCCACAACGGGGTGCTGTTTCTGGACGAGCTGCCCGAGTTTGACGCGAATGTGCTGGAGGTCCTCCGCCAGCCTCTGGAGGACGGGCAGGCCCAGATCACCCGGGTGTCCGGCTCCGTCACCTATCCCAGCCGCTTTATGCTGGTGTGCGCCATGAACCCCTGCAAATGCGGCTGGTACGGCCACCCCAGCGGCCGCTGCACCTGCTCGGAGAGCGCGGTACAGCGCTATCTCAGCCGTATCTCCGGGCCGCTGCTGGACCGGATCGACATCTGCGTGGACGTCCCTTCCCTGGAATACGACGAGCTGGCGGGCAAAGCGCCGGCCGCGGAGTCCTCCGCGGTCATCCGCGCCCGGGTGAACGCCGCCCGGGCGGTCCAGACCGCCCGCTTCGGCCCGGACGGCCCCTCCTGCAACGCCCATATGGGTCCCCGGGAGCTGAAGGCCTGCTGCCGGCTGAGCGAAGACTGTCAGGCCCTCATCCGGGGCGCCTATGACCGGCTCGGTCTCACCGCCCGCAGCTACGACCGCATTCTCCGTGTGGCCCGCACCGTGGCCGATCTGGACGGCGCGGCGGACATTCAGGTGCCCCATCTGGCGGAAGCCCTGCAGTACCGTCCGCCGGAGTACCTGGCCAAGTGACCGCCGGCGCTTCATACAATATAAAGAAAGGCGGCCCGCCGCACGAGCACACTGCTCTGCGGCGGGCCCTTATCTGTTTTTCTCAGGACAGCTGCGCCCAGCTGTCCGCCGCTATGTCGTCCAGCAGCACCACACGGCCGGCCCCCTCCAGGCCCGCCTCCTGCAGCACCTGCACCGGATCCTCCGCCAGGGCGGCGGGGGCAAGCCACACCCGGTCGGCGTACTGCACCAGCGCCGCTGCCGTAACGCCGCTGCCGGCGTTCTCTCCGGTCACTGCCTCCGCCGTGGTGAGCACGCTGAGGGTCACCTCCTGCTGGGCCAGAGCCGTGCGCACCTCCTGCAAAAACTGCGCGGCGGGACCGGCGCGGTCCGCCGGGCACAGGTCGCTCTCCGCCAGCACATGGACCTCGCCGGCGTCCGGGAACCCGGCGCACTCCAGCAGAATCTCGTCAAAGCCCATCCCGGCCAGCTCCGTGCACAGGGCGGTGAGATAGCTGCGCACCGTACTGTCGGCGGCGCTCACCCAGCAGAGCCCCTGCTGGTCGTACCAGACGTTTCCGCCCCTGGTCATCAGCGGGCCGCCCACCTTGCCGCGGACCAGCGTCTGATCCCGGAAGCAGCTCACTCTGGCCACCAGGCGCAGTCCGCCGGTCCCGGCAAGCTCCGCCACGGCCCGGGCCACGCTGTCGTCCCGGGCGCTGGCCCCAAGCTCCGCCGCCAGCCCGACGCCGGACTGCCAGCTCAGACGCCCGTAGGCATTCTTCATCGTCACCACCGCGGCGTTCCCGCCGGCATCCGCCACGACCTGGGCCGCCGTACCGTCCAGCAGCTGGGCCGCCGTGACCTCCACGGCGCGCAGGGGCTCCAGATCATTGCTCTCCTCCGGCTCCGAGGGCGTGGGGGTGGGCTCCGGGTCCTGGATGATGATCACCGGGTCGCTGCCCGTCTGCGAGGGCTGGGGGGCGGTGGGGTAGTCCGCGCTCCCGGGCAGCACCAGGCGCAGGCCGTTGTCGGTGCGCTCGATCCTGCCGTCCAGCACGAAAAGGAACACCAGCGCCGCGGCCACCAGCAGCGCCAGAAGGATCAAAACGACCTTGAGCACCAGGCTCCCCCGGCTTCTGCCGTAGTATCGATGATAGGAATTGCGCGCTCTTCCCGCCATGCCGCCGCCTCTTTTCTGACTGTTGCAAATTTTGCTCTATTGTACCACACCTTTTCCCCTTTTTCTATCACAAAATTATAAATTTTACCGACCGCTCCATCCGCGGCCGTCTTCCGCCCCGCCTCAGGCGGGGGCAAGCCACTGCACCATCAGCAGCAGCGCCAGCCCCGGCCCTCCCAGCAGCCCCAGCACCAGCGCGTTGAGCAGGTTGACCCCCAGGGAGATCCCCAGCACGCCGCCCACCCCCCGCAGCAGCCACAGGACCGCCAGAGACAGGCCGGAGCGGGCCGCCAGCCGCCCCAGCCACCCCAGGGGGCGGTGCAGCAGCACCGCCAGGATCAGCGCCGCCGCGCCGATCAGCGCGTATTTCATCCCGCCGCCTCCTTTCCCTGGTCCAGCAGCTTGATCTGCCGGACAAAATAGGAATACCGGCTGCGCAGGGCGTTGATGGTAAACACGCAGGAATCCACCAGATCCGGATCGCTGTGCAGATCGAACTGTGCATAGGCCTGGTTGAGCTCCAGACGGGTCTGGGCCATCCCCTCCAGCAGCTGACGGCGCAGCTCCTCCCGCCCGGCGCTCTCCCGCTGCCGGACGCGCCGCATTTCGCCTGCCATGGTCATCACCTTCCTTTCCCGTTGGAATCTATGTCCAGTTTAGACAATTATTCCGCGGGATATACCATGGCAGACCGCTTCGCACGGCGGAGGGATGTCACCCCCCCCGCAGAGCCCGCCGCAGCTTGCGGCGAAACAACCCCTCAGGCACTTCGCGCTGTCCGGCTCCCGTTACAGCGGGGCGCCGGGCTCCAAGCCCTTTGGCTATAATCATGGGTCAAAGGCTCCGCCCTTCAGACGGTCAGAAAACGTCCTCAGGCTTTTGGCGTCCTGGGGCGGGGCGGCCGCGCCGGCGTACAATGCCGCGCCGCCGTACCGGGAGCGGATCTCGTCCACCGTGTGCTCCAGCCGTTCCAGCCGCTCTCTCCGCTGTGCCCCGCCCGGGTCGAACAGGCCCAGCTGCTCTGCCGCCTCCGTCTCCGGCAGAAGATTCTGGGCCGTCACCGTCAGGGCGCGGATGGGGCCGCCGCCCCAGCTCTTCTCTACGATATCCACAGCCGCCTCCGTCAGCTCCCGCGCCAGATAGGTGGGGACGGGCAGCGGCCGCTGGCGGCACAGATCCCGGAAGGCCGGGTCCCGGATGGTCACCTGCAGGGTGCCGGCCTTCA
Source organism: uncultured Oscillospiraceae bacterium (assembly GCA_934659415.1). GTDB lineage: Bacteria > Bacillota > Clostridia > Oscillospirales > Oscillospiraceae > Enterenecus. Next base: position 56 of record CAKUHW010000078.1, on the reverse strand, counting down.
GCCCGTGCCGGCGCAGGCGGACCGCCACCTCGCCGCACAGCCGGGCCAGCTCCCGG
>CAKUHW010000077.1 GCA_934659415.1 uncultured Oscillospiraceae bacterium | reverse complement strand
ATTTTTCGGCCTGCTTCATCAGCCGCAGGGCCTTGCGGTACCCCTCCGGGTTGGGCGCGCCGAAGGACCGGAAGGTCCTCTCCTTGGCGGTGTGGCCCTTTTCAATGGCGATCACGGTGACCGGTACAGCGCCCAGCCAGCCGATGCCGCCGATGACCGCGGGATCGTCTCCAAAGCGGCGGTCACCGTGGAGCTCGACGAAATCGGAGAAAATGTTGCGGACGTAGTCCCCGCCGGTGGGGCGTTTGGCGCTCCGGGCGATCTTGACCTTTTCATATGGAGTGCTCAATTCCGCTCACCTCCGCTGTGCATGGTCAGCAGCCGGGAAATGATCTGCTTCTGACGGACCCGCGGGACGATGGCGTCCACAAAGCCGTGCTGAAGCATGCTCTCCGCGGTCTGAAATCCCTTGGGCAGAGGCTTGCGGGTGGTCTGCTCCACCACTCTGGCCCCGGCGAAGCCGATGCAGGCCCCGGGCTCGGCCAGAATGATATCACCCTCCATGGCAAAGCTGGCGGTGACGCCGCCGGTGGTGGGGTCGGTAAGGAGGGGGAGGTAGAACAGACCGGCGTCACTGTGACGCTTGACAGCGCCGCTGGTCTTGGCCATCTGCATCAGGGAGAACAGCCCTTCCTGCATCCGTGCACCGCCTGATACGGTAACGCCCACCACAGGCAGCCGGTGTTCGGTGGCGTACTCAAACAGGCAGGTGATGCGTTCTCCTACCGCACTGCCCATGGAGCCCATCATAAACCGGGGCTCCATCAGGAACATACAGCACTCGTTCCCGCCGATACGGGCGCGTCCGCAGACCACCGCCTCACTCTCCCGGCTGGATACGCGGGTGGTCTCCACCTTTTCCATGTAGTGGGGGAAGGAGAGCGGGTCCCGGGTGGCCACAGCGTCGAACAGCTCCTGAAAGCTGTCCTTGTCGGTGAGGTAGCGCAGGCGTTGACGGGCGCTCATGCGGAAGTGGTAGCCGCAGGAGCACACATTCAGGTTGCTCCACAGTACACTGACCGGGACTGCCTTGCGGCAGTTGGGACAGGTCTTTTCCGGCTCGCTGGCATCGCTCTGGACCGGAGCCGCGCTGCGGCCGCCGGACTCCAGTTCGTTTTTGGGCTGAAAGATAAAATTCAGAAAGGCCATAGGCTCAGTTTCCTTCCAGAATAGTCAGATCATAGTTTCCGGAGGAGAAGCGCGGGTCAGAGATGATCCGCAGCTGCTCTTCGATGTTTGTGGGAATGCCCTCTATGACCAGCTCGCACAGGGCAGCCTTCATTTTGCGCAGCGCCTCTTCCCGGGTGGCTGCGTAGACGATGAGCTTGCCGATGAGCGGATCGTAGAACGGGCTCACCTGAACGCCCTGGACCAGGTAGGTATCAAAGCGTACATAGGGGCCTCCGGGCACATGCAGCATGGTGAGGGTCCCGGGGGAAAGGGCATTGATGCGGCACTCCAGCGCCGCGCCGGCAAGGGGCACGTCAGACTGGGTAAAGGAGAGCGGAATGCCGGCTGCCGTGCGGATCTGCCACTTGACCAGGTCGCAGCCGGTGAGCATTTCGCTCACGCCGTGCTCCACCTGGAGCCGGACGTTCATCTCCATGAACCAGAGCCTGCCGGCCCGGTCCAGCAGGAATTCCAGCGTTCCCACGCCGGTGTAGCCGATCTGCCGGACGGCTTCGGCCACATCGGCCATCAGCTGGGCGCGCTGTGCCGGGCCGATGGCGGGAGAGGGGGATTCCTCGATCAGCTTCTGGTGGCGGCGCTGGACAGAGCAGTCACGCTCTCCCAGGCAGACCACGCCGCCGAATTCGTCGGCCAGCACCTGTACCTCAATATGACGAGCAGGGTGTATCAGCTTTTCCAGGTAGACGGCACCGTCGCCGAAGGCGGCCTCGCCCTCGGCGACAGCCAACGGGTAGGCCAGTGCCAGCTCGGCGGGAGAGGAGATGACCCGGATGCCCCGTCCGCCGCCGCCGGAGCGGGCCTTGAGCATCACCGGATAGCCGATCTCTTCGGCGGCGCAGGCAGCCTCCTCCGGACCGGAGAGCACATCGGTCCCGGGAATGGGATGCAGCGGGGTCCCGGCGATCAGCTGCTTGATGCGCGCCTTATCGCCAATCAGTTCCATGGAGGCAGGGTCAGGGCCGATAAAGGCAATGCCGTTTTTCCGGCAGGCGTTGGCGAATTGGGCGCTTTCGGACAGAAAACCATAGCCGGGATGGATTGCCTGAGCGCCTGTGACCAAAGCGGCGCTGATGATCCGGTCCTGACACAGATAGCTGTCCTTTGCGGAGGCGGGGCCGATGCACAGCGCCTCATCAGCCAGGGCTGCGTGAAGACACTCCCGGTCCGCCTCGGAGTAGACGGCAACGGTGGAGATTCCCATCTCCTTGCAGGCCCGGATGATGCGCACGGCGATCTCGCCCCGGTTGGCGATCAGTATTTTGGAAAACATAGCTTATTTCCTCACCAGAGCGAAGGAGAACTCCGCCTTGACGCACTGCCGGTCGCCCACCCAGCCGGTGCCCTCCGCAAAATAGAAGGGACGCTTGATTTTGGTGATCCTGCAGCGGGTCTCAAAGAGATCTCCGGGCTTTACCGGAGACTTGAAACGGACGTTATTCAGCCCGGTATACAGCGGCTGCAGCTCGCCGGACATTTCGTCCGCCAGCAGCGCACAGGTGGATTGGGCCAGAATCTCACACAAAATCACGCCGGGAACTACCGGATTGCCCGGGAAATGTCCCTTCAGAAACCAGGCGTCCTCCGGGATGCGGTAAAAACCGTGGGCCTCGTCGCCCTCGCGCTCCACTGTGTCCAGCAACAGCATATTGTCCCGGTGGGGGAGAACGGTCATCAGCTCGTTTTTATCCATCTCTCAGTCCTCCCGGATGCGGAACAGCGGGCAGCCGTAATCCACAGACTGTCCGTCCTGCACGCAGATCTCTACGATCGTGCCGTCCTGCTCGGCGGTGACCTCGTTCATCAGCTTCATAGCCTCAATGATGCACAGCGTGTCGCCGCGCCGCACGTGGTCGCCCACCCGGACAAAGGGCTCGGAATTCTCCGTGGGGGCGGCGTAAAACACGCCCACCATGGGAGAGCAGATGCTGGCGCCGGACACAGCCGGACCGCCCGCCTGGACGGGGACGGCGGGGGCTGCGGAGACCGGAGCGGCTGCGGCTGCGGGAGCGCACTGACGCTCCAGACGGACGAACACGCCGTTTTCATCCTTGAACTCCATCCCGCTCAGCCCCAGCTCCTGCATGAGCTGGGCGTACTTTCGGATATCAGCTTCGCTCATTGTTCTATCACCTCAATGGTTTCAAATGGCGATCCCGCCGTCTACCCGCAGGACCTGGCCTGTGATGTAGTCGGACTGGACCAGAAAGGCCACGGCCTCGGCGATCTCCTCGGGGCGTCCCATCCGGCCCAGAGGGATCGAGGCAGTCAGCTGATCGGGGGCGGCACCCATGGCGGCTGTCATGTCAGTGGCTACGAAGCCGGGAGCCACAGCATTGCAGGTGACACCCCGGGAGGCCAGCTCGCGGGCGGTGGATTTGGTCAGGCCGATGATCCCCGCCTTGGAGGCGGCATAGTTGGCCTGCCCGGCGTTGCCGATGATGCCGGCCACCGAGCTGATGTTGACGATCCGCCCGCTCCGCTGGCGGATAAAAATGCCGGAGCAGTGGCGAATCAGATTAAAGGTGCCTTTCAGATTGGCGGCGATCACGGCATCAAAATCTGCCTCACGCATGGTGGCCAGCAGGCCGTCCCGGTTGATGCCGGCGTTGTTGACCAGAATGTCTACCGTGCCGAATTCGGCCTTTACTGCCGCAACGGTCTCCTTGACAGCGGCGTAGTCGGCTACATCGCATTGAAAGGAGACGGCCCGGATGCCGTATTTATCCCGGCAGGCGGTACACACGCGCTCTGCCGCCTCCTGCTGCCCGGCATAGAGCACGGCCACATGGCAGCCCAGGGCGGCCAGCCTGTCGGCAATGGCGGCGCCAATTCCGCGGGAACCGCCGGTAACAATGGCCACTTTACCCTGCAGCGTCATACAGCCGACACCTCCTGAAGAGTTTTTTCCAGGTCGGAGCCCTTCTCGGCCGCGAATACCCGGACGCTTTTGTCGATCTTCCCAATGAGATTGCAGAGGGTTCGGCCGGGGCCGACCTCAATAAACGTATCCGCACCGGCGGCGATCATATTGCGGATCGTGGCATCCCACAGCACCGGGTAACAGATCTGCTGCGCCAGCACGGGGAGAACGTCCTGCCCGTAGGGCTGGGCTGTCCGGTTGGCATATACGGGGAGGGTGGGGGCATGCAGCGGGCAGGCACGCAGATCCGCTTCAAAACCGGCGGCAGCCTGAGCCATAAACGGGGAATGGAACGCTCCGCGCACCTTCAGAGGCATAGCTCTGCCGCCCGCCGCCTTGACAGCGGCGGAGAAAGCGTCCATTTCAGAGGCCAGACCGGACACCGTTACCTGACCCGGACAATTGTAATTTACCGGATAGATGTCCCGGAACTGGGCGCACAACTCCTCCACCTGAGAATTTTCCAGCTTCAGAACGGCCGCCATGGCAGTGTCCTGCATTTCGGAGGCCTCCTGCATACGCAGCCCCCGGCTGCATACCAGCCGGAAGCCGCTGTCAAAGTCAGCGGCGCCGGCAAAGGTGAGGGCGGCAAGCTCTCCCAGAGAGAAGCCTGCGGCCATCTGGGCGTGAACGCCCGCCTCCTCCAGCGCGGCGGCGGCCGCCAGTTCTACGGTGAACATGCAGGGCTGGGTGTTCTTTGTCTCCCGTAGCCCCTCCTCCGTACCCTCAAAGCACTGGCGGGAGGTCCCGGGACGCAGCGCATCGGCCCGGGCAAATACAGCCCGTGCGGCGGAAGAGCGCTGACAGAGCTCTCTCCCCATGCCGGAATACTGAGCGCCCTGCCCGGAAAAGACGAATGCTATTCTGTGATCCATTTGGCGGCTCCTTTCAAAAGCGGCTCCGCCTCGCTGATCACGCTGCGTACGATCTCGGCTGCGGGCTGAACGGCATGGACCATGGCTGCGGTCTGCCCTGCCAGGAAGCAGCCATGCTCGATATCGCCCTCCTGAACGGCCAGACGCAGCGCGCCCACGCCCATCTGCTCCAGATCTTCATCGCTGATGCTGCTGTACTCCGCTTTGGCGTAATTGCGGGCGAAGGGGGTGCGCAGACTGCGCACCGGGTGCCCCAGCCGCTTGCCGGTGACCACGGTGGCCCGGTCACTGGCGCTGAGAATTTTCTCTTTGTAGGTGGGGTGGATGGCGCACTCCTCCGCGCTGAGAAAGCGGGTGCCGATCTGCACACCGCAGGCGCCCAGCATGAAAGCAGCGGCAACGCCGCGGCCGTCTGCGATGCCGCCGGCGGCGATCACAGGCAGATCTGTGACGTCGCACACCATGGGGACCAGCACCATGGTGGTCATATCGCCCACATGGCCGCCGCTCTCACCGCCCTCGGCGATCACGGCGCTGGCACCCAGACGTGTCATCAGCTTGGCCATGGAGGCGGAGGCCACCACGGGGATGACCTTGATGCCGGCAGTTCGCCACATCTCCATGTACTTGGAGGGGTTGCCGGCCCCGGTGGTCACCACGGGCACCTTTTCCTCAGCCAGTACATCGGCAACTTCGTCGGCAAAGGGACTCATCAGCATGACATTAACGCCAAAAGGGCGGGAAGTCAGGGCCCTCGCAGCACGAATCTGCTCCCGCACATAC
>CAKUHW010000076.1 GCA_934659415.1 uncultured Oscillospiraceae bacterium | reverse complement strand
GTCCCATGCTGTTGCAGCTCTCCACAAAGCTGTCCCAGTCGGCGTCAATGTCCATCTCGCCCAAGATAAACTTGGGAATGCACTCTGCCACATAGGTGTAAAGATCGGATTGGAGGGCGCTGGCTCGGCTGGATTCCTCCGTGGAAAGAGCCACGCCGGCGGGCATGGTATAGGCGTTGTCCTGCGTGGCATTCCAGACCTCCAGGGCCGCAATGGATTCCTCGGAGCTGAACGCGTCGGAACGGCGGGGATCGGTGACGGAAGCCACATAGCCGACCAGCACATGGGCCTCGGTCATGGTGTAGGGCGTATATCCGTCGGCGGGGTTCATAATGAGGTCCGTATAGACGATCTCTCCGTTTTCCATGTTGTAGCTCTCGCCCTCGACCCCGTAGTTATAGAGACGAATGCCCTCATCGGTAAAGTAATAGTTGAGATACTGGAGCGCCGTCTCGATATTCTCGCAGTCTGCGGACACCGACACGTTGCACTGCTTGTTGATAATAGTGGCACTGGAGAAGTGGTTGATCTCACCGGCTGTTTCCACCGGGTCGGCGATCCCCGCGATCTTGACATTGGGATCACCGGTGGCCTCGGCCTGGGAGGCAATGGAGGTGGCACCCACATACCAGACGCCGGAATTGCCCGAGGCAATCAGCTGGGTGCGGGAGTCATGGTTGGGCATGGAGGGCAGGGTCACAAAGTCTGCCGAGAACAGGCCAGCCTCATACCACCGGTGCATTTCCTGCAAGTACTTATGGTAGCCCTCCTGGTCAAAGGAGGACATCACAACGCCGTTCTTCTGATAAAGGTCAGAACCGGCGCCGAACATACCGGTCTTGTAGCCGGGCACGCCAAAGCCGCCGGAGGTATGGTATTCATCCTGGCTGGTCTCGTCCATCATAAAGGCATCCGTGCAGCCATAGGCGTCCTTGAAGGCGGACAGCACGCCAAAATAGTCCTCGTAGGTCACCGGGGTCTCCAGGCCCAGCTCATCCAGCCAGTCCTGGCGAATCACATAGCCCTGGGTGTTGGAAAGGTCACCAAAGGCGCCATAGAGGCAGGCGTATCTTCCGTCATCGGTGACGATGTCCTTTTCCGCCCCGCGTGTCTCATAAGCGGTGAGATACTCGGGGCAGTTTTCCTCGATATAGTCCGTCAGGTCCACAATGATGCCGTCATCCAGTGCACCCACAGCGCCGCCGCTGTAGCATTCCACCGCGGCGGTAACCAGGTCGCAGTAATCGCCTGCCGCCGCCATGAGGTTAAAGGAAGAGAACATCTCCGCACCGGAGACGGTGGTCCAGTCGATATTCACGCCGGTGGCCTCGGAGATGGCCGCCACGGCGGGAATATCGGTGATGTAGTCATAGATGCCGGGCATGGTGCTGTTGAAGGGAGACCAGAAGGTCAGGGTGATCCCGGCATCTGCGATGGGATAGGAGACGGTGCTGTCCGCCGCGGGAATGGCACCGGTATAGGTGTCCGCGCCGGGGGGCTCCAACATAGAATCCGCAGGCTCCGCAGTACTGTCCGCCGCAGACGGCTGTGCTTCGGGGGCCGGAGCCGCAGTCGTTTCCTGTACAGGTTCCGATGCGGATGGCACGGAGGCATCCGCCGCACGGCCGGATTCCGCTGTGCAGGCACCCAATGCGCCCAGCAGACAGATTGCCAAAAGCAGAGCCAATACACGATCAAACTTTTTCATAATATCCTCCTTAATGCGTAATAGGGGTTCCAGCTGTATTATAAATTTTCTCCTGATTCGGATGCTCTCATATTTTCGACCAGATTTTTTTCAATTTTCGTATTCCACCATGAAAATTTGCAGAGAATTTGTTATAATAGCGCTGTAACATGGAAAGGAGGCTGCAAAATGAACCTTTTGTGGATCGATGAGATATTCCCGGTCCCCGACGTGCTTCGTTCCATGGAAGCGCTTTCCGGGATTTATGTTGCGGCCTCCACCTCGCAGGCGGAGGAACTGCTCCGTACCCACAGGATCGACCTGTGCCTGGTCTCCGACAGCCTGCCCGGCGGAGACCCGCTCTCGCTGTTCCCGCAGGATGTCGGAGACGGACCGGTCCTGGCGATTATTGGACATGCTTCCGGCCTGCCCTTTGCGCAGCGCGCCATGGAACGGGATTGTTGCGGATATTTGACAGTACCCATATCCGGTGATGCCCTCTGCGCCCTGGTCCATCGGATGATCTCACGGGCACGGCAAAACACCGCCGCCCGGTACTGGCGGGGAAGTCTCCCGATGATTCAAAACGCTTTTTGGCAGGCCTTGATCGACCGCCGTATTCCGGCGGCGGAGGACACCTTGTCAGCCGCCGCGCAAAGGCATGCGGTGAAGCTGCCGGCCCAGGTTATGCCCGTGTATCTGCGCTACCGAAAACCTGAATGTTCTTCTGGAGACGGCGCTGACCCGCTGTCCGTTTTGCTGTGCCCGGCATACTTTTCGCCGTTGCAAGTGCAGGTAACGACACTGGGCCGTCATACCCTGTTGTTCCTGCTGTTTGGACCGGCGCTTTCTTCCGACACAGTTGCCTCAGGCTGCAACCAGCTGCTTGCGGCCTGTCAGGAAAAGCACCTGCACACAGTTTGTATGCTGGGGACTCCCTGCGACTGCCAGGCGCTGCCGGAACAGACCGCCCATATGGAGCAGGCTGGGCAAAATCAGGTATATCTGGACAACCAGCTGTTGCCCAGCACCCCCAGTGTACTCCCTATGAACACGCCGCCGCAGCCCAATGCGGAAAAACTGCTGACGCTGCTGGACTGCGGAATGTTTGAGGAAACCATAGAAACCGCCAAAACGTTCTTTTTCCATCCCGATGTGGTACCCCAGATCAATGCACATTTCCTGGAGAATTATAAATATCAGCTGCTGGACGGTCTGCGAAAGCTGGAGCTCGTTCGGAAGAGTAGCACCGATATCCTTGTGGACATTCCCTCGGAGCTGATGTCCCAGGCTGGTACCTCGGTGCAGGACTTCCTGGAGCTACTCCAAACGATCTGCGCAACGCTGGAACGTCTCGGGACGGCAGAACATGATCAACGGAATCTGGCCGAGGAGATCAAAATACACATCCGAGAGCATTTGGATTATGCTTTGACCCGTAATTCCATTGCAGAGCATTTCTATCTTTCCGCAGACTATTTGGATCGAATTTTTAAGAGGGAATGTGGTCAAACCGTTACGGACTATATTATGGAGCAACGCATCATGCTCGCTAAGCAACTATTGGCTGGTTGTACGTTGTCTGTGTCAGAAGTGGCTGCTAAAGTTGGGTTTGTGAATTTTTCACATTTCTCCAGTGTGTTTAAGCGGAGTACAGGAGTGACACCGTTTGCATTCCGAAAACAGCATATTAGGGAATAACGAGGTGCCGACAGTTATGAAACAGTTACTGTCGGCACTTGTTTATCTACATAACAAAAAACGTCACAGGGTTCAATTTATAGCCCTTTTCCGCAAAAAGGCATTTCGATATAATAAAATACAGAACCTTAATCTTATCGTAAAAGAAGGAGTGTACGAAATGAAAAAAGACTGCTTGCTCTGCTGCTGACTGCTGCGTTGCTGGTTGCCGTTCTGGCAGGCTGCGGCGGGACCGGCAGTAGTCAGGTTTCCGCCCCGGAAGCAACCGCTGAGAATACGGCTGCTTCCACACCAAGGGCTATGTGACAAAGAAATACGTCAAAGACGGTAAGCACTGTGTAGACATGGCATGGTGGATTTCCCGGCTGTTCGGCAAGGTGTACGAGGAGGGGATCGCCACTATTGAGTTGCCTTCCAGAGATAAGGCATAAATCTGCTTTCCAGTAGAACATACTTCTTTTTCGAAAGAATGCCCCATTCTGTATTGTTCAGAATGGGGACATTCCTATATAAAAAATAAATCTGCATAGCTGCTGCGTAGGCCGTAAAGGTGGCGTGGCATATATTATGGACGCATCATTCCCTGCGTGACCTCAACTTCATAGGCGGTTGCGCCTTCGGGGACTGCGTCATACTGCACCATGCGTTCGTCCGGCCGGGGGACATCGGGATAGATTGTATAATCGTCATTGGACAAATAGTCTACCATCATATCCGCCAGTGCGTCCATGCCGGAAATGCTGTCTTCCGTCTCAGATTCTTCCGTGGACATCTGTGCTACCCGATAGGTTTTCTTCACATCCAGGGGAACCCCGCCGACTGTGGGATTCAGAATGGTCACCATCCCGTCACCCACGACAAATCCAAACTTGATTCCGCTGACTTGAATAAAACCAGGAGACTCCTGCGGGAGATCGCTCAGCGGAGAGGCCAGGGCTTCCAGCAATTCCTGCCCGGTAATGTCTGAGACTGTGTAGGAACCACCAATGGCAAAGACACTAAACCAGTCTCCCAGCGTGATTTCGCCTTCCGGAATAGATGCCCGGATCCCACCGGCGGCCATCACGGCGACGTCTGCCTGTAGCTGCCAAGCCAAGGCATCTGCGCATAGATCACCCATGTTGGTCTCATCGGTGCGAATGCCGTAGAGGTCATTGTTCCCGGAAAGACGAGCTGCATTGAGGTTGTAAGGCGTTTCACCCACCGGGAGCTTCGTGTCATCGTCAAACTGCGCATTGGCTGCGTCCACAACGGCCTGGGTCTGCGGGTCTGGATCAAAGAGCGGCAGTTGCGCCTCGTCGATTAGATCCGCCACAGCTTTTTCTACATGACCATCCTTCAGATACAGCTTCATAACGCCGACAACGTTGCCCTTTTCTCCGGCCTGTGTGACCATGCATCCGGTATTGGGGCTGATCCATCCGCTGCCATCGTTGATGATGGAGTGAGAGTGTCCGTCGATCAGTGCATCAAGACCATCAGTCTGATCGGCAATTACCGCTGAACCATAATCTACGGCCATTTCGCCGTCTTGTTCTTCGGCGGACGTTCCGTCAGGCTCGCCTTTCCAGCCCTTGTGACCTAGGGCCATGATCACGCCGCAGTCCAGCTCCTTGAACATCGACACCATGTCCTTAGCGGTCTCCAGATCGTCGCTTTGAAAATACGTGTCGCTCTGACGTCCCAGCAACGCCAATCCAAAGATACCAACTTTTGTGCCGCCTGTGGTCGTCAATACTTCGCCTCGCGGGAACACCAGCCGGCCGGTGGAAACGCCGTCCTCTTCGCAATAAAGATTTGCGGCAAGGGTTTTGTAGGAGGCCTCCTGAGCCAGAATTTCATTTTGCCCGGGGGTCTTATCCTCCAGGTTGAAGTCATTATTACCAGGGGTCACATAGTCATAGCCCGCAGACTCCATGATTTCCCGAATTTTTTCGCCCTTATAATAATGGGCGATTGCCGCGCCTCCGGCATAGATATTGCCTGCGGACATGGTGATCACATTTTCCCCGTACAATCCCTTGTAATAGTCCGCAATGGCCTTAACGCGTGCCTCATTTTGGACGTATCCGTGGGTGTCGTTGGTGTGTACGACCACCAGTACTTCGTCAAAGAGTTCAGGAGGCAGTTGTTCAGTCAGATCCGTCTGCATAAACTTAGCGGTAAGTTTTGCCGAGTCCAGCCAAGTCATAGGTTGGTCGGGAGCGGTACCAGCGGCAATGACTCCACTGGCGATCATTGCCTGCATAGCATCTTTAGCCCAGGCCGCTGTGTTGCTGCCTTGCAGCTCCCAGCCATCACCGGGAAGGAGGACCACATCCATCAGGCCCTTTTGCACCGCCAAATAGAAAATTGCTGCGGCCTCTTGAATTGTAATAGGTTCCTCGGGCCGGAAGAATCC
>CAKUHW010000075.1 GCA_934659415.1 uncultured Oscillospiraceae bacterium | reverse complement strand
CACCAACTGCGAGCGGGTGGCCGATCACTGCTCCAACATCGCCGTGGCCATGATCGAGCTGGAGTCCGACTCCTTCGACACCCACGAGTACCTCAACAGCGTGAAAAAGCTGAAGAAGGACAGCTCCTTCGCCCGGTACTTTGAGGAGTTCAGCAAGCGCTTCAGCCTGTAAGAACGGGAACTTTTCTGCGCGCTCTGCGTCTAACCCGGATAGACGCGGAGCGCGTCCTTTTGTCCGAAAGTTTAAAAATTTTTCCCGGCGTTGAAAACGGGCACCGGCTGTGCTATGATAGCACCGTTCCAGTCCGGCGGAAGCGCCGGCTATTTTACCCTCCCCGCGGCGCGGGGAGCGCGAGCCTTGAAAGCGAGGACCATTATGCATCGACCGAAACGAGTTATGTCCCGGCACACCGGGAAGCGGCGGGGCGCCGGCGGCTCTCCCCTGCTGTCCGCCCTGTTTTTCCCCGCGGCCCTGCTCTATCACGAGCTGCTGGTGCGCGTATTCGACGGGGAGGACGTCTTCTTCTCCCTGGGCCTGCTGCGCATCCTGCTCTTCTCCGCCGCCGCGGGCCTGCTGGCGTTCCTCATTCTGGACCTGCTGCCCTGGAAAAAGGCCGCGCGGATCATCGGGGCCGTCCTGGTGGGGCTGATGTCGGTGTTCGCCAGCATCGAATACTGCTGCAAGAGCTTTTTTAAGGTCTATTTCGGCCTGGACTATATGAACGAAATGGCCGGGCAGATCGTGGGCGACTTCTTCAGCACCCTGATGGAGGTCATCTTCACCCATCTCCCCGGCATTCTGCTCTCCTTTGTGCCCTTTGCGGCCTATCTGGTGCTGAAGCGGTATGTCCTGCGGGAGAAGGGCCAGCAGAACGGGAGCCGCATCCTGCTGGCGGCCCTTATGGTGGTGCTCCAGCTGGCGGGGTGGCTGACCTCTGCCTTCGGTCCCGCCCGGGATCTGTACACCTACAACTACTCCGCCAACTCCTCCATCCCCCAGTTCGGCATGGCCACCTGCATCCGTCTGGAGGTCAAGCACGCCATCTTCGGCATGCCGGAGGAGCCCCTGCCCGACGTGCCCGTGGGTCCCTCCCTCTCCGACAGTCCGGAGCCCTCGGCCGACCCCTCCGGCGATCCCTCCGCGGACCCCTCCGCCGAGCCCAGCGAGAGCACCCCGGTGGAATACGGCTACAACATGCTGGACATTGACTTTGACGCCCTGTATGACGCCGCCTCCACCGATACCTTCAAGGCCATGCACAAGTACTTCGGCAGCCTCACCCCCTCCCAGAAAAACCAGTATACCGGCATGTTCAAGGGTAAGAACCTGATCCTCATCTCCGCCGAGGCCTTCTCCCCCTATGTGATCAGCAGGGAGCTCACCCCAACTCTGTACAGGCTGACCCACGAGGGCTTTGTGTTCAGCAACTACTATCAGCCCAACTGGACCATGTCCACCATCGGCGGCGAGTTTGCCAACACCACGGGGGTCATCCCCATGTGGGGCGTGCAGGGGAAGACCTCTTACGCCTACAGCAAGAACGTATCCATGCCCATTTCCCTGGCCTGGCAGCTGCGCGCCCTGGGCTACGCCGTCCCCGCCTATCACGACCATACCTACAACTACTACGGCCGCGACGCCTTCCTGGAGAACATGGGCTACGACTACTCCGCCATTGACAAGGGTCTGGAGCTCCCCTCCCGGCTGTGGCCCAACTCCGACCTGGAGATGATGGAGGCCACGGTGGACGGCTACATTCAGAACTATGTGGAAAACGGCGTGAACTTCCACACCTATTACATGACCGTCAGCGGCCACTGCAACTACAACTGGAGCGGCAACGCCATGGCCCGGAAGAACCGGGAGGCCGCCGAGGCGGCCTATCCCGACGCCTCCGAGGCGGTACAGGCCTACATCGCCTGCAACCTGGAGCTGGAGTATGCCATGGAGTACCTGCTGAACGCCCTGGAGGAGGCGGGCATCGCCGAGGACACGGTCATCGTCCTCTCCGCCGACCACTACCCCTACGCCATGGTCACCGACGGCGTGGACTACTACAACGAGCTCACCGGCCTGAACGACTCGGAAAAGATGACCTCCCGCTACCGCAACTCCCTCATCCTGTGGTGCGGCTCCATGGAGGAGCCCGTGGAGGTGGACACCCCCTGCTCCTCCATCGACATCGTGCCCACCCTGTGCAACCTCTTCGGTCTGGAGTATGACTCCCGGCTCTACTCCGGCCGGGACATCTTCGCGGAGAACTACCAGGCGGATCAGGCATCCACCTGCATGCCCCTGGTGCTGTTCACTGACGGCTCCGGCAGCTGGATCACCGCCGCGGGCACCTACGAGGGCTCCACGGGCACCTTTACCCCCAACGAGGGGATCACCGTGGGGGACGACTATGTGAAAACGGTGAAGCAGATCATCAGCGCCAAGACCAGCTACGCCAAGTCGGTCATTGCCAACGACTACTACAAGGTGGTCCTGGGGGACCCGAAGGGCTGAAGATCATCCGGACAGGAAAAGAGCCTCCGGCGGTCGTTCCGAGACCGCCGGAGGCTTTTATTTTTTTGACGGACCGCGGCAGGGGCAGAGCCCTTGCCCTGCGGGGCGCGCAGCGCTGACTGCGGGGCCGTCACCGGGGAGATCAGCCCGGCGGCCTCTCAGCCCCGGCTGCGCCGGGTGAGGTATCCCTCCAGGATGAGGGAGGCGGCTACGGCGTCCACCGTGTCCCGGTGCTGCTTCATCTTTTTCCCGCCGGCGTGAAGGATCTGGTGGGCCTCGATGGTGGTACGGCGCTCGTCCCACAGGACCACGGGCAGCCCGGCGGCCGCCTCCAGCCGGGCGGCAAAGGCGCGGCAGCGCTCCGCCCGGGGCCCCTCCGTGCCGTCCATGTTCCGGGGCAGACCCATCACCACCTCCTCCACCTGCCGCTGGCGGATCAGGCCGCACAGCTCCCGCAGGACCTCCTCGCTGTTCCGGCTGCGGATCACGGCGGTATAGCCGGTCAGAAGTCCGGCGGCGTCCGAAACGGCGACCCCGGTCCGGGCGTCGCCGTAGTCTATGGCCATTGCGCGCATCGGGCACGCTCCTCTCTGCGCCCCGCGGCGGCCCCGCGGGGGAATTTTCAGGCCGGCAAAAAACTTAAGGGCGTTTTTTGACGGGTAAGCTGCAGTCCGCCACATGCACTCACTGTCCGAAGGACGCGGACAGTTCGCACACTCGCGGCCTGAGAAGTGTTTTCTGCCACGCACATGTCGCGGCAGAAAACGGATTCCATTGTTTTCGCCGCTGCGGCGGCGAACTCTGCAAGGCTTTTTTGACAGGCTCGAATTTTTTCGCACTGCTATTATAAAGGAGAAAGTTGCTCTTGACAACCCTTGCACCCCTGTGATAAACTGGGCGTACCTGTGAGCAGGGCTTCCTTTTTGCGCCATTTTACGGGGTGGCCGCAAAAACCCTCTCCCCCCTTGGCCGGGGCCACAGGGAGGCAATTTTGCCGGTCCTCCGTAGCTTTTTCGGGTATCCTTGTACCCTTGCAGAGCGCTGGATCGGCCCATGGCCGCTCCGGCGTTTTTTCGTGCGGAGGGCCAAATTCAAAAGGAGGTGCCGAGAATGGCGAAAGCCGGTAGCCGTGTCAAGATCACCCTGCGCTGCTCTGAGTGCAAGCAGCGCAACTACAACACCAGCAAGAACAAGCGCAACACCACCGAGCGTCTGGAGCTCAACAAGTACTGCCCCTTCTGCAGAAAGCACACTCTGCACACCGAAACCAAGTAATGAGCCGCTGCTCAAGGAAAGAAGGGTATACGAATGTCTGAACTGGAAAAGCGAGACGAAGCCCTGGACAAGAAGGAGACCGTAAGCTCCGACAAGGCCCAGAAGAAGGCCAAGGCCCCCGCTAAGAAGGAGAAGAAGCCCGGCCGCATTGCCCGCTGGCTCAAGGACATGAAGGGCGAACTGAAGAAGGTCACCTGGCCCACCGGGAAGGACACCATGAAGAACGTGCTGGTGGTCCTGGTGTGCGTCATCATCGTGGGCATCTTCATCTGCCTGTTCGACCTGCTCGCCAAGGGCGTTGTGGAAGCGCTGCTCAACCTCTTCCGCCGCTGAGGTCTGCGGTATGGCTGAGGAACTGAAATGGTATGTGGCTCACACCTATTCCGGGTATGAGAACACCGTGGCTGTCTCCATCGAGCAGGCGGTGGAAAACCGCAACATGCACGACCTGATCACCGAGGTCTCCATTCCTCTGGAAACCGTCACCGAGATCACCGACAACGGCCCCAAGACCGTGGAGCGCAAGGTCTTCCCCGGCTATGTGCTGGTCAAGATGGTCATGACCGACGAGACCTGGCACCTGGTGCGCAACATCCGCGGCGTCACCGGGTTCGTGGGCGCGGCCAACAAGGCCATCCCCCTCACTGACGAGGAGATCGCCGCCCTGGGCGTGGAGAAGCACGAGGTCGTGGTCTCTTACGGCGTGGGCGACAGCGTGAAGATCACCGACGGCGCACTGGAGTCCTTCATCGGCACCGTGGAAGAGCTGGACAAGGAGCGCGGCAAGGTCCGCGTGGTCGTGTCCATGTTCGGCCGGGAAACTCCCGTAGAGCTGGAGCTGGATCAGGTCGAGCCCATCTGAACCGGGCGGTCCCTTTGGCCCCGCCCCGGCAGGCCATGCCTGCCACACCGTGGGAGGAGCGCCGCGCACCGCGCGCACCGCGCCCCGTCACCACCACATTTTAAGTAGGAGGTGCTGTTTCAAATGGCACAGAAAATTACTGGATATGTAAAGCTGCAGATCCCCGCCGGTCAGGCAACTCCGGCCCCCCCTGTGGGCCCCGCCCTGGGCCAGCACGGCGTCAACATCGCCGCCTTCACCAAGGAGTTCAACGAGCGCACCAAGAATGACATGGGCCTGATCATCCCCGTGGTCATCACCGTGTACGCCGACCGCTCCTTCTCCTTCATCACCAAGACCCCTCCCGCCGCCGTGCTCATCAAGAAGGCCTGCGGCCTGGAGTCCGGCTCCGGCGTGCCCAATAAGACCAAGGTCGCCACTCTGTCCAAGGCCGATCTGCAGAAGATCGCCGAGACCAAGATACCCGACCTGAACGCCTCCAGCCTGGAGAGCGCCATGAGCATGGTCGCCGGTACCGCCCGCTCCATGGGCGTGCTGGTGGAAGAGTAAGGAAGGGAGGAAACATCAATGGCTACTAAGGGTAAAAAGTATGTGGACAGCGCCAAGCTCATCGACCGCGCTGCGCAGTATGACGTGAACGAGGCCATGGATCTGGTCGTCAAGACCGCCACCGCCAAGTTCGACGAGACCGTCGAGCTCCATGTGAAGCTGGGTGTCGACTCCCGCCACGCCGACCAGCAGGTCCGCGGCGCCATCGTCCTCCCCCACGGCACCGGCAAGAACGTGCGCATCCTGGTCTTCGCCAAGGGCGACAAGGCCGAGGCCGCCAAGGCCGCCGGCGCCGACTATGTGGGCGATATGGATATGGTGGAGAAGATCCAGAAGGAGAACTGGTTCGACTTCGATGTGGTCATCGCCTCTCCCGACATGATGGGCGTTGTGGGCCGTCTGGGTAAGGTCCTGGGCCCCAAGGGTCTGATGCCCTCCCCCAAGGCCGGCACCGTCACCCCCAACGTGGCGCAGGCCGTCCAGGAGTCCAAGGCCGGTAAGGTCGAGTACCGTCTGGACAAGACCAACATCATCCACTGCCCCATCGGCAAGGTGTCCTTCGGCCCCGAGAAGCTGGCCGACAACCTGAACGCCCTCATGGGCGCCATCGTCAAGGCCAAGCC
>CAKUHW010000074.1 GCA_934659415.1 uncultured Oscillospiraceae bacterium | reverse complement strand
CTCCTTGGCGGCCATGGCGATGTTCAGGGCGTGGTCGGAAATGCGCTCAATGTCGGTCAGGGTGTGGAGAAATTTGGATACGTCCTCGTTCTGGGAGCTGGTCAGCTCCAGACTGGTCACCTTTACCAGGTAGGTGCCCAGCTTGTCCTCGTAGCGGTCCACCTCGGTCTCATCCCGGCCCACCTTGCGGAAGAGCTCGTCGCTGTAGTGGTGGAGCAGCTGGAAGGCGTCCAGCAGATTTTCCTCCGTCTTCATGGCCATGGAGTTGATCACCCGGCGGCTCTGCTCGATGGCCAGGGCCGGGTGGAGCAGGAAGCGCTCCTCCAGGCGCTCCACCTCCTCCAGACTGCCGCTCTCTCCGGGCTTGTCCTTGACGAGGAAGCAGGCCAGGCGCTCCAGCTGGCCGATGAGGGGGGTGAGCAGAAGAAGGGTCAGCAGCCGGAACACGGTGTTCAGCGCGGCCACGGATACGGAGTTCATGGTGGCATGGAGGAAGGGCATGGGCGAGATGGCGTTGGCCGCGTAAAACACGGCGGCCCAGAAGATGGCGCCGATGGCGTCGATGAGCAGGTAGACCAATGCGGTGCGCTTGCCGCTGGTATTGGCCCCCAGGGCGGAGAGCAGCACGGGCAGAGCCGCGCCGATGGCAATGCCCATGATCACCGGCAGGGCGATGGAGAAATCCACCGCGCCGGTGACGGCCAGGGCCTGCAGAATGCCCACCGCCGCCGAGGCGCTCTGGAGCACGCAGGTGAACAGCGCGCCCACCAGAATGCCCAGGACCGGGTTGGAGAAGCTGGTGAAAATGCGGATGAAGGCCGCGCTCTCCCGCAGGGGAGCCACGGCGGAGCTCATGGCGCTCATGCCGAACATCAGCACGGCAAAGCCCATGAGGATGTCCCCCACGTGATTGTGGGAGGGTTTTTTGCTGAACATCCGCAGGATGATGCCCACCACCGCCACGATGCCGGTGATGGTGGCCGTGGACGCCAGCTTGACCAAGCCGCTGCCCCCCTCCAGGGAGGACAGGCAGATGATCCACCCAGTGACGCTGGTGCCCAGAATGGCCCCCAGGATGATGCCGATGGCCTGGCGGAAGCGCATCATGCCGGAGTTGACAAAGCCCACCACCATCACGGAGGTGGCGGAGGAGGACTGGATCACGGCGGTGACGCCCGTGCCCAGCAGGATGCCCTTCCAGGCGCTGCTGGTGAGCCGGTAGAGCACCAGCTCCAGCCGGCTGCCCGCTACCTTTTTCAGGCCCTCACCCATGAGGGTCATGCCGAACAGAAACAGGGCTACACCGCTGAGCAGTGCGATGACGTCGGACACATCCAAACCCTTTTCACCCTTTCGCTGCGTTCTCTGCACACATATTCGACCTACAGTATAGCAGAAAATGCCCGGAAGGGAAGCGGCATTTGCGGTTTTTCTGATTTTTGTGGATTTTCACCCGGGCCCGGCGCATCCCCCATCCCCGCCTTGTGCGAGTGTCAGAGTCCCGCCCGGCAAAAAGCGTCCTTAAGTTTTTTGCCGGCCTGAAAAAGCCCTCAGGCTTTTTGCCGCTCCCACGCCTCCAGCAGCGCCCGAACCAGGTCGTCGCCGTCCAGAGGCTTCACCAGGTGGCCGTTCATGCCGGCGGCCAGGCTGCGCGCCCGGTCCTCGGCAAAGGCGTCGGCGGTCATGGCCAGAATGGGCACCGTCCCGGCGTCCGGCCGGTCCATGGTGCGGATGAGGCGGGCGGCCTCCAGCCCGCCCAGGCGGGGCATCATCAGATCCATAAGGATGGCGTCCACCTCTCCGGGGGCGGAGGCGGCAAAGCGGTCCGCGGCCTCCTGCCCGTCCCGGGCGCAGAGCACCCGGGCGCCCCGGCTCTCCAGCAGGAACTGGGCGATCTCCAGATTCAGCTCGTTGTCCTCCGCCGCCAGCACGGTGCGCCCGCGAAGGGGCGCGGCAGAGGCGGGCAGGGCGGGCTCCGGCGGGGCCGGGCGGGGGCCGCCGGGGTCGATGCGGAAGGGCAGACGCACGGTAAAGGTGGTGCCCTCCCCTCTGCGGCTGACGAAGCGGACGCTGCCGCCCATCTGCCCGGCCAGCTCCCGGGTGATGGCCAGTCCCAGCCCAACCCCGGGATATTCCGTGCGGGGGGAGGCATTTTCCTGAGCGAAGGGCTCGAAGGCCCGGCCCTGGAACTCCTCGCTCATGCCCATGCCGGTGTCGGCGCAGACAAATTCAAACTCCGCCCGCTCCCCGTCCCACGCCGTCTCCCGGACGGACACCTCCACCAGGCCCCCCGCCCGGTTGTAGCGGACGGCGTTGCCGGCGATGTTCTGCAGGATCTGGCGCAGGTGCAGGGGACTGCCGATCAGAGCAGTGTGGGTGACGGCGGCGGGGCTTGTCCGGTACTCCACCCCCGCCTCCTTCGCCTGGAGCTCCGCCAGGGCGCCCACCTGATGCAGCAGCTCCGTAAGGTCGAAGGGCCGCTCCTCCAGCCGGACGGTGCCCGACTCCAGGGCACCCATGTCCAGCAGGCTGTTCACCAGCTCCAGCAGGTAGCCGGAGGCGGCCAGGATCTTCTCCCGGCACTCCTCCTGCCGCGCCTCATCCCCCGGGCAGGCGCGGCTGATCTCCACCATGCCCCGGATGCCGTTGATGGGGGTGCGCACGTCGTGGCTGATGCGGCGCAGGAAGTCTGTCTTCACGGCGTTGGCCCGCTCCGCCTCCTCGGCGGCGCGGCGCAGGCGCGCCTGCTGCTCCCGGGCGAGGTGCAGGTTGCGCCGCACGGTGCGCTGGCGCAGGGCCGCATAGGCCAGCCACACCAGGCCGTAGCCCGCCAGCACATACCCCATCAGCAGCCGCCGGGTGGTGAACACCGCCCGGGCGGGAAAGAACACGTACAGCCGATAGCTCCCGGCCTGGCCCGCCTTCCCGTACCAGCTGCCGTTCAGGCCCCGGGCGCGGATCAGTCCGCTGCGGTCTGGTGTCAGCGCACCGCCGGTGATCCAGTCCATACACGCCTGATTGCTCAGACCCTTCACCTGCTCACTGTTGGTGGCCAGCACCACACCGTCGTTTGCCACCGCCACGGTGGCGTCCATGGTAAAGGCCAGGTCCTCAAACAGGGAGCCCAGGGACAGGGTCTCGTCTGTGACCACGGTGGTGCGGCGCATATAGGCCACCACCACTCCCGGATCGTCCCGGCGGCTGACGGCGGCAAAGTCGTACACCTGCCCGTCCAGCTCCAGCCGGGCCATGTAGGACTTTCTGGGGTGGGCCGCGATGCTGCGCACCACCTCACTGGAGACGATCTCCCGGAACAGGACCTGCACCTCCGCCTCCTCGCTGGTGTCCAGCAGAAGGTCCATGTGCTCGTCCAGCACCGCCGCGCCGGTGAGACGCTGCTCCCGGGCGTATTTGTCCAGTTTCTCCCGGCTGTCCAGATCGTGCAGCGCCAGGCAGCGGCTGAGCTCGTTGGCCTTGTCCAGCAGGCGGACAAGGCTTTTGGTCTTGCTGTCCACCATGCTGTTGTCATAGCGCAGCACATAGGCGCGCACGCTGGTGAGGATCTCGTCCGCCTCCCGGCCCGCCTGGGCCGTGTCCCGCAGGGTGATGGCCCAGAAAAGCACCAGCACGATCACCGTCCCCAGCAGCAGCGGCAGCCACAGCAGCTCCCCGAGGGGGGAGACATGCCTGAATTCCCGGCTTCGCTTCATTGCTCGCCCTCCCCGTCCAGACCGTAGGCCTGTGCCGCGGCGCGGACGGTCCCGTCGGCCTGCATCTCCGCCAGCACCTCCGTCAGGGCCCGGGCCAGCTCCGTGTGGGTCCCTTTTTCAAAAGCCACCCCCAGGTCGGACAGCAGCAGAGGCTCGGCCAGCAGCCGGTAGCGGTCCGGGTCCGCGCTCAGACGGCTGCGCAGGGCGGACTCATGCCCCGCCGCGGCGTCGGCATAGCCCCCCCGCAGGGCGGCCCACACCTCGTCCATGGTGGAAAAGCAGTACACTGCCCCCGCCGCAGGGAGGCCCGTCCGGTCCTCTGCGCACAGCAGCTCCTCCGCCTTGCCTGTGGCCTGCACCGCCACGCGCAGTCCCGCCAGATCGGCCAGCGTCTGCGCCTCGCTCTCCGCCTGCACGGCCACCATCTGGCGGCTTTGCAGATAGGGTCCGGCCCAGGTGTAGTCCTCCTCCCGGCCGTTCATGGAGAAGCTGCCCCACAGGCAGTCCACCGTCCCATCGGCCAGGGCCTCGTCCTTGCGGTCCCACACCAGAAGGCGAAACTCCGGCTCGTACCCCAGGCGGCGGCAGGCCTCCCGGGCCAGTTCCGCGTCCACCCCGGCGTAGTTCCCGTCCTCATCCAGATAAAAATAGGGGGAAAAGGCGTCGCTGCCGATCACCAGCCGGGGCAGCGGCTGCGCGGGCTCCTCCGCCGTCCCGCGGCAGCCCGCCGCGGACAGGAGCAGCAGACACAACAGGGCAAGAAGTCGTTTTTTTCTGCTCACATTCATATAAAATACTCCTTTACGGGCAGACATGGTCCTGACGGGGAACGACAATCCCTCAGGCGCTTCGCGCCAGCTCTCTTTGCACAAGGGAGCTTAAGGGCTTGGCGAAATTCTGTGGCCTATGCAGGGGCTGAAGGGCTCCGCCGGACCCATGCCCCCCTTGTGTAAAGGGGGGACGCCGCCGCGCCCTTTGCGGCGGCTGGGGGGATTGTTGCCAGGGCAAAGGCGGGCGGGACATGGCAACGATCCCTCAGCCGCCTTCCAGGCCGAAAATGCGCAAGGACGTTCAAGGCCCCCGCTCCTGCTCCATCATTGTATCTGCGGCCCCGAAAAATGTCAATCACGCGGCGGCGGGATCAAAGATGATAAGAAAAATCTATGCAAAATTTTTGAAAAAAGCTCTTGCAAACAAGAACGATGCGTGTTATACTGCACTCGCGCTGGGGAGAGGCCCCTAAAACATACCGCTTTGGAGGGTGAACTTCCGCCGGTGCGCCCACAACTGAACACTGTATTTTGGCAAACCCGCCGAAAGACGGGGACGCAAAGTTAAGTGTCTAACCGGACGCCGTCCGTATGATCGACTGACCGCATTTCTTGAGGGAGAATTGCGGTCAGTTTTTATTTTTTCAGCATTGCATCCTGCGTACCGCCGCAAAGAAGCGGAAGAAAAATGAGCGTCTGACCGACAAGAGGGACTGAGTGCTGCCATGAGAAGCAACCTGCACCGCGCGCCAAAACTTCATATGCGTCTGGCCGCGCTGCTGACCGTGCTGGTCCTGCTGGCGGCCCTGCTCCCCTGGACGGCCCTCAGCGCCGCCCGGGCCGCCGACGCCCCCGAGCCCGCACCCTCTGTCCAGCCGGAGGAGGACGGGAGCGCCTCCGCCGAAGCGCCGGGGGACCCGGCGGAGGACGCCGGTACCGGGGACCCGGACAGCCCGCCCGCCGGAGCGGACGGCGGGGCAGACGTCTCTGACGACCCCGCCGATGGGGAAACGGCCCTTTCCGGCGGGGACGACCGGGCCGCCGCCGTCGCCACGGTGTCCTGCTACGCGGCGGTGAACGGCAGGTGGACCCTGGCGGCCACCTTCTACACCACCAACACCTCCAAACTGTGGAGCAGCTACACCGGCAGCGCCCGCTACTACATCACAGCCGCCGAGGCGGAGGAGGTCTTCGGCGCCTTCGGCTTCTCCGCTGCGGATTTTGACGGCGGAGTCACCCTGCCCCACACCGACTCCTACGACGCCGCCCGGGTCTGGGCGGACACCAGCCCCAAGCAGATCGACGGGGAGTGGTGCATCCCCCTGAGCTTCCGCACGGACATCCGCCTGTACTACCTGCCGGCCAACGTGCCCGGC
>CAKUHW010000073.1 GCA_934659415.1 uncultured Oscillospiraceae bacterium | reverse complement strand
GAGGGCTGGGACGTCCCCGTGGGGATGTAGTCTCCTCCGTCCCCGCCGCCGGAGTAGCCGTACCCCGCCCGCAGGGCCTCCGCCCCGTCGTGGGCGGCCTTTTTGCCCGCCTCGTCCCCCGCCGCCGATGCCGCGGCGTAGTCCGCTTTGTACTGCTCCAGCCGCTTCTGGTCCTCTTCATCCATGTGTACCTTGTCATACTTGCTCATCTGCTGCCGTCTCCTCTCCGTTTGTTGTTTTGTGGCCGATCTGCCGCTCCAGCGCCGTCAGACGCCGGGTCAGCTCCGCATTCTGCCGCTCCAGCCGCTCCACCATGTAGCCGATGTAGCGGGCCAGCCGGGCGGGGTCCTCCGTCCGGCCGGGCTTCTCCGGGAATACCGCCATATCCTCACCCCCTCAGGCTGCCGCTGTTCAGCTCCCGGGCCAGCTGCCGCACCGCGCAGGGGCCCGTGCCGCTCAGGCGGATGCGCAGCCGGTCGCAGCGCAGGGGGCGGATGGGCACCGTCACCGTGCGCCGGGCGCAGCCGGTCTCATAGACCAGCTCCCAGTCGTCCTCGTCCCGGGCGATCTCCACCCGCACCCGGGCCCCCGCACCCAGCTCCAGCCGGAGGTAGAGGCAGGTGTACTCCTTGTGCTCCAGGGTGTCCTCGTAGAGAGGGGTGAACTGGGCGGACCAGCGGAGGTCCGGGTCCGCGCCGGTCTCCGCCTGCCACAGCTGCCCCTCCTGGGTCAGCCAGGCCACATGGCCGTTGTAGAAGGTCATGTCCACAGCGTGGGTATCGTCCTCCCGCAGCCACACCCCCCGCAGGGTGTCGTACACCCAGAGGCCCCACTCCTCCGTGGCGGCGTTCTGCATGGAGATGTAGTAGCGGAAGCCGTCGCACCCGGCGCAGGCGTGGCGGTACAGGGTCTCCCCCAGCTTATAGCTCACCAGGGAGGGGGTGGAGCCGGAAAAGGCGTATACCCCGTCCACCCCCTTGTAGTACAGCACGTTGTTGATCACCCGCTGGCTCTTGTGGCTGCCCGCCTGCAGGCCGTTCACCGTGAAGGTGCTCAGGGAGAACTGGGCGGGATAGGAGCCGTACAGGATGTGCAGCCGCCGCTCCTTCCAGAACAGCACGCAGTCTCCGTACTCTCCGGTACAGCCGGTGAAGTCCCCTTCGCTGCCCACGGCCACGGCGTAGGAGTCGGTGGACAGGCCCCGGTACTGGTAGAAGTTCGTGGGGTCCCCCAGGGCGGAGGCGTAGATCACCCGGGCGTTCACCTCCCGGTAGCTCTCGCTCTCGCTGTCGTACAGGCTGGCGCTCTGGCTGTTGCTCACGCCGAACAGGCGGTTGTCCTTCACGCACACATAGTCCAGGTCCGGGATGGGCCGCAGCAGGGTGAAGGCCCCCGCCTCGGTCCCCGCGGTGAACTCCGCCCCTTCGAAGCGGATGGTGTTCTTCCCCACCTCCGCCACCCGGATGCGGTCCCGGTCGTTGGCGGCGGTGCCGGACAGGGTCACCATATCCCCCTCCCGGAAGCTGCCGCTGAGAGGCCCGCCTGCGCCGGCGGCGTCGATCACGTCGAAGCGCACCCCGGCGGCGCGGTCGTACCCGGTCTCCCCCAGCAGCTGGTACCAGTATCCGTCGGCGGCCCGGCCGTCCTCCGGCCAGGCCCCCTCGCCGCCGTACACATAGCCGAAGCTTTCCGCCCCCCTGGTGTAGCTGGTGCCGGAATAGGGGCCGGAGGCGGTGCGCTGGCTCAGGGTGAAGCCCTCCCCCTCCGCCGCGGCGATGGTGAGGGTGCTCCCCTGGGCGGAATAGGCCGTGCCGGAATAGGTCCGGCCGGTGGTGGCATCGTACCCCACGGTACGCTCCCCCGCGGCGGCATAAAAGCGGCCGGTGGCGGAGTCGAAGGTATAGCCGGGCGCGCCGGTGGTGGTGCCCGCCATGGAGCCCAGGCTCACCGGGGCGCCCTGGCTGTAGTAGGCGTAGGTGGTGCCCTCGGCGCTGAAGCGCTCCCACCGGTACTGCTTCTCCCGGGCGCTGGTGCAGGCGGTGACCTGGAAATACACCCCCGCCCCGTTCTCGTCCCCGGTCAGGTCCCCGCCGCTCTCTCCGGTGATGACCTCCCAGCTGCCCAGGCTCCCCTGCCGGGGGATGAGCAGGTCGCCCTCCGCCAGGGTCCCCAGCTCCTTTACGCTCCCGCCGGTCTTCACCCAGGCCCCGTCGGTCCACTCCAGGGCGGTGTAGGTCATGGCGTACAGGGGGCTGCCCGCCCGGTACTGCCAGTCCGCCCCGGACTCCTCCACCTTGCGCACGGCGGTCACCGTCAGGGTGTCCTCCGTGAAGGTCCCCGCCCCCGCGCCCACAAAATACCGGCCGTCCAGCCGCTTTACCTTGCCGTCCGCCGTGTCGATATACAGCTTGTCGGGGAAGATGCACAGCTTGGTGTTGAGAAAGGCAAACTGCTTCTCGCCGGGGCTCACGGTCCCCACCCGTGCGCCGTCGTAGTAGAGGTCCGTGCCCGACACCACCAACAGCCTCTCCCAGGCGGCCAGGGCGGTAGCGGCGGGGTAGGCCCCCAGACTGGTGCGGCCGCCCCGCTGGGTGAGCACGGGCAGCTCCGCGCTGGACAGATTCTCACTCTCCGCCAGCTCTCCCGGAGCGGCGTTGGCCCGCACGTTTACCCCGCCGAAGCTCAGCTCCTGGCCCCGGCGGCGTTCGCCGGAGCGGGTGTGATAGGGAAGGTCCATCATGTGCCCTCCCCTCCCTGCCGCTCCCCGGGGCCCAGGGGCATGTGGGTGCGGTGATAGTGCTTTTTCCAGGCGTCCAGGGCGGCCTCATAGGCCGTGACGCTGTTGTTGTAGTTTGCGCTCTCCCGGTTCACCATGTCCAGCATGGCAAAGAGATACAGGTCGTACAGCCGGTCGTAGGGCGGCTGGGCCGCCAGGGGCAGGTCAGCGTCCTCCGGCCAGGACCGGGGCGTCACATGGGTCCCCTCCCCCGGCGCGGCCCGGTGGCGCGCCAGCACCTGCTCCGTCAGCTGCCCGTCCAGATCCATCAGCCAGGCGGCCTTGATCTCCCGGTCCAGGGCGTCCCGCCGGACGGCCGCGGCCCGGTCCAGTACATCGTTGATCGTCGTCATGCGCTCATTCCTCCTTTATGTTCCTCCTTTAGTTCCGCTCTCCGCCCGGGGCGGAAGGAGCCGTTCAGTCATCCCCGCTCACCCCTACGATATAATTCGTATAGCTTGACAGGTTGGCCACCGCCTTCCACGCGCTCTCCAGTGCGGCGGGCACGCGGATCTGGCAGTCGGCGGGAATATTGAAAAAGACGCGGTTGCCGCTGAACTCCGGCACCGCCGTACAGGCGGTAAAGTCGTAGCACAGGCCGCTGTATGCAGCCTGAAAGGCGTAATTCCCTACGCTCGTCACCCCCGCGCCCGCTTTTACGTACATTACAGACTTTGCGCTCAGCAGCAGATTGCCCGGGACCGCCGCCACCCCCTCCGGGATGACAAAGCGGGGCAGGGAGTAGCAGTAGGCAAGGGCATATGCCCCGAGGGTGGCCACCGTCTTGGGCAGGTCGGCGCGCAGCAGCGCCGCGCAGCTCTGAAACGCCCGCTCCAGAACGGAGGTGACGCTTTTTGGGCAGGACGCATACAGAAGAGCCTTGCAGTCCTGGAACAGGGCGGACTTGACCGTCGTGACCCCGGCCGGGATGACAACCCCCTTCAGCATCCCGCAGCCGCTGAACGTCGAGGTCCACATATCCGTGACCGTCTTGGGGACGGAGATGCTCTTCAGCGAGCTGAAGCCGTAAAAGGCCCCGTAGCTGGGCTTGCCCACAAGGCTGGTGATCCCACGGCCCAGCTCCACGGCCTGCACCGCCTCAATGATCCAATCTGTCATGACGGTGAGATCCCGGATCAGGGTGAACGTGCACCCCTCGGCGGGCAGCAGCGTGATCGTATACCGGCCGCCGGCGGCGTAGGTGTGGGACACGTTCACATCCTCCGTCCCGGCCGCGGTCTCCTCCGCCGAACCGTCCCCCCAGTTGATGGTCACACCGTTCTCCACCGTCTGGTTGAAGCGCAGAGGATAGGTCAGTCGTCCGCTGCGGTCCAGGCGGATATACAGCCTGGTCTTCCCGTCGTCGGTGATGTAGTTCGCCCCCACCACCATGGGCGCGTTCTCCGCCTTCAGCTGCTCCAGCGTCCAGTTCCACTCCTGGAAGGTCAGCCCCGCGTGGGTGGGCGCCGCGGGCAGCGCAGTCTTGGCCGCCAGCTGCTCCAGCGTCCAGGAGGCAACCGGCGTGCCGTCGTAGTCGATGAACAGGATGTCCTTGTCCACATCCACTGAGGCCGGTGTGGGGGTGGGTGTGCTCCCGCCCCCGCTCCCGCCCGCGGAGATGCTCCGGATCTTAGCGGGCATGGCGTCCACCCCCATCTGGGCGGTCTCGCCGGTCTTCTCCCGGATGGCGTCCGCGATGTTGGTCAATTTCGTGCCGTCGATCAGATACTCGCTCATCAGAATGTCACCTCGCTTGCGTCAGGTATGCTCTCCGCCGCCCAGCTGCCGGAGGAAGAGACCCGGAGAAATTTGCCGCTGTCGGCGGCGGCGACGGCAGGGAGCACGCCATCCGGGTACCCAAGGGTCCACTTTCCCCCGGCGATCACAGGGACTTTCCCGTTGTTTGCCGCCGTGGCATCGGGCAGCCCCTTGCTGTCCACATAGGACTTGGTCGCCGCCATAGTCGGAAAAGTCGGATCTCCTTTCAGCGTCAGGTCACCGGTCATGGTCCCGCCGGACAGGGACAGCTTTCCGTCCAGCTCTTCCACCGTGGGCAGCTGAGCGATCGACAGGGTGGACGAGTCTCCGAAATCGGACACCCCGATGGTCATGATCTGAGGGCTTGCTCCCTCCCCCATGTAGACCGCCCCGCCAAACAGCGCCATGTGAATGTTGTAATCTGTCATGGTCACAATTCCGCCCAGGGGCAGATGGTAAGTCTCGTCACCCGCTGACACCAGCATTTCCACGGTTTTCCCCGCATCGGCGGCAGCCTTTACCTCCGCAAAGGTCCTGTCGAAGGTGTACTGATTCTCGCTGCCCTCCACCGGAGTGGCGGTCACCACAAACTTTCCCGCCCCCGGCTCCGTCCAAAGCTTCCCGTCCGCATCTGCCCCTACGGCCTGGGTCATGGTGTCGGTCTTTGCCGCCGGGGACAGGCCGCCGGCGCTCCCCGGATCTCCCTTGGGGCCCTGGGGTCCGGTCTCTCCCTTCGGACCCTGCGGCCCGGTCTCTCCCTGGGGCCCCCGCTCTCCCGGGTCGCCCTTCGGGCCCTGGGGCCCCTCAGGACCCTCCGCACCCGCCGGACCTGTCACCGGCCCCAGGTCCAGGGTGCTCCCGTCGGTCATGGTAAAGATCAGCCGGCCGTTTTCATCCACCGCCGCGCTCTTCACCCCCCGGGACACCAGGCCCCGCAGCACGGCGCTCACGCTGCCGCTGGCGATCTCTGTATTCATTCTGTTCTCTCCTTTCCTCATTCCACCCGCAGCCGGTTATCCCTGGCCAGGGTGGTCCTGTCTCCGTGGAGGTAGCGCACGTCATAGGTGTACTCCCCCCTGGGAAACTGTCCCGTCACCGCGCTGTCCACCGTCAGCGTCACCCGGTTGTCCGTCAGGCCAGTGAAGGTCACGGTGTACACCATGCGCCCGCAGCCGTCCCGGAAGGTGAACTCCACCGAGTCCTCCTCCGCCGCTGTCAGCGTCTCCCCGTCCTGGTCCTTCAGCTGCAGCAGAATGTCCAGCTTGAAGGTGTCCCCCTCGTACCAGCACAGCCTGCCCTGTTCCACCCGGGGGCTGGGTCTGGCGTTTGTCAGTATCTGGCTCATC
>CAKUHW010000072.1 GCA_934659415.1 uncultured Oscillospiraceae bacterium | reverse complement strand
GCTGGCCGAGGCGGCCGCCCCGGACCGGGTCCTGGTGTCCGCCTGCGGCGTGTACCACACGGCCCGCAGCTTTCAGCAGGCGGCCGCGGAGCGGGCGGAGCGCTCCGGCGGCTGACGCGCCCGGACCGGATGAATCAGAAGGGAGGCGGACCGGTGGAGCCCCGGAAGCGCCTGAAAAACGATATTCTGCTCGCCGCGGTCCTGCTGATCCTGGCAGGAGCCGCGCTGCTGGTCACCCGGCTGACCCGCACCGCCGGCGGCACCGTGAAGGTAACGGTGGACGGGGTGGTGGTGGCTCAGCTGCCCCTGGGGCAGACCTGCACCCGGGTGATCGACACCGGCCGGGGCAGCAATACCCTGGTCATTGAGGACGGCGCGGTGTCCGTCACCCAGGCGGACTGCCCGGACAAGGTATGCGTGGCCCAGGGGGCCATCCGTTATAACGGGGAGACCATCGTCTGCCTGCCTCACCGGCTGGTGGTGACCATATCCGGCGCCCCCTCCTCCGGGCCGGAGCTGGACGCTGCCGTGGGACAGGGGGTCGGCCCATGAAGGCCAGAAAGGCGGCCCTGTGCGGCCTGCTCACAGCCCTGGCCCTGGTGCTGTCCTACCTGGAGGCGCTGGTGCCCCTGTCCTTTACCGTGCCCGGGGTGAAGCTTGGCCTGCCCAACCTGGCCATTCTTTTCGCCCTGTACCGGCTGGGCTTCCGGCAGGCCGCCCTCATCTCCCTGCTGCGGGTGGCCCTGGTATCGCTCCTGTTCGGCAATGTGTTCAGCCTGGCCTACAGCGCCGCCGGGGCGGTGCTGTCCCTGGCGGTCATGTGGCTGCTGCGGCGCACCGGCCGCTTCGGCACGGCGGGGGTCAGCGTGGCGGGGGCGGTGGCCCACAACATCGGCCAGATCCTTACGGCCATGGCCGTGCTGGAGACGGGGGCCATTGCCGCCTATCTGCCGGTGCTCCTTCTGTCCGGCACCCTGGCCGGGGTGTGCATCGGCCTGGTGTCCGCCGTGCTCATCCGCCGGGTGCGCATCCCGGGGGAGGGCTGAGGCCCGGCCACAATTTTGGAACAGATCGTTCACAATTTTGTGATAGATTTTGCGCCGCCCCTCTGCTATCCTTTGAGTACCACCCAACGCGAGCAAGGAGGCAGGAACATGAACGTTGTCACCTTTCTGACCCCGAAATCCCAGGTGGCCTGGGTGTACGAGGACGTCACGGTCCGCCAGGGACTGGAGAAGCTGCGCAGCCGGGGCTACACCGCCATTCCCGTACTGTACCGGGACGGGTCCTATGCGGGCACCATCAGCGAGGGCGACTTCCTCTGGCATATGCTGGACAGCGAGGACAACAGCCTGCGCGCCGCCGAGCAGCTCCCCCTGCGCTCGGTGATGCGGCCGCAGTTCAACCCGGCGGTGAGCGTGCGGGTATCCATGGAGGAGCTGATGGAGCGGGCCATGTGCCAGAGCTTCGTCCCCGTGGTGGACGACCGGGGCGCCTTTATGGGCATTGTCACCCGGCAGAGCATCCTGCGCAAGCTGGCCGTGCCCGGCCCGGACCGCGCCGTGCTGCGCCCCGTGGCCGCCGCCGTCTGCTGAAACGGCAAATAAAGGTGAGGCTGCCAAAAAACGCCCTTAAGTTTTTTGACGGCCTGAAAAGCGGCAGCCGGAGAGACCCCTCTCCGGCTGCCGCCTTCTGTTTTTCAGGCTGAATTTTCATCTCCGGCACTGTTCGGCCCCTGCAAGGCAGCGGAAAGTCCGGAAGCGAACCGCAGGTCTGGCGCGGGCCAATGGCCGGTCTGTCCGTCCGCCGGGACGGACAAAAACCAGCTCTCCGCCGCGCCGCTCTCTCCACCACTCTCTGCGGGCTCCGCCCCCAGCACGTCCTCCTCCGTGAACGCTCCCCGGACCAGGAACACCGGGCGGCCATCCCGCTGCGCGGCACAGGCCAGGACCGTGACATAGGGCTCGTAGACCGCCGTAACCACCGTGTCAAAGCGCAGGCCGGTCAGGTCGGTCCGGTCCCAGCGGACATAGCAGCCCTCCCGGGCGGGGGCCTCCGGGAAGACCTGCCGGGTGAAGGACGCCCCGTAGGCGAAGGGCAGCGGTTTCAGCCGCTGCCCCGTGTCCTGTTTGGACAATGCGGCCAAATGCGCTGCCTTTCGTAGCCAAAGGCCAGACGCTATAATATTAGTAATACTTTATATAAGATATGGTGTGTTCCTGGAGAAAGAACCAGGGGCCAGATGGGGATGGTTTTTACCCTGCCGGAGTATCTGCCATAATGGGCCAAAGGACTGAACCGAAAGCGGTTCAGTCCTTTGCTTTTTTCAACAGGGGGTCACAGCGGCCACAGGTTGGTCAATACGGAGTGATCCGGACTGGGAAGGTGTTGCCGTCACATGGCACTTGTCCATGTCCTGTCCGGTCAACTGAGGATTAGTGAAATGCGGGAACCAACATACACACGGCAATGCAGACCACCATGCCCACAAACGGGTACACCACAGAGGTACGGAAAATAGGGCCATAGCCTTCCTTGTGGGTCATATTGGCAGCCTTGAGCATAGCAATTACGCCGCCGCAAATGGGGATAGTGTCCAGAATGGACACGGCGAACAGGGCAATCCGATGCATGGCTTCGGCAGACATTCCGATATTCGCAGCCTGGGGAAGATAAACGGCGGAGGACATGGCCAGACCCGCGATAGAGTCGCCGCACAGAAAACCGGACAAGGCGGCAAAAATACCGAAGCCGATGTGGCTGGGCAAGGGAATGGACTGGAAAACGCCGATCATCATGCCGAAAGCGGAGGTGCTGGAGACAACTCCGGCATATCCCATTTGGGCGGCCATCATCAGGATCACGGGGCAGGCGGCAACAGTTGTCATTGCCATCAGAAGATTATATGGACGGACAGAGAGCCGTTCCTCGGGCGCCTTGAAGTATGGGAAGAACAGGATCAAGCTTATCAAAATGGTCACCAGCAGGGTAGGCTCAATTGCCCAGCCCACGAAGCCATAAAAGACCACATTGAGCACCAGGGGGATCAGCGCCAGGTAAGGATTGGGCATCCTGCGGGCGCTGGCGGCGTCAACGGGAGGCGCGGGGGGCGCGCCTATTCCGGGGGCCTCAGGTTCTACATAACCCAGGCCGCATCTGTGATTCTTGCGGACAAAGGAACGGATCCAGAACAGGGCCAGGATCAACATGGCCAGCACACCGCACAGACCGGGGATCAAAGCGGCGGTGGAGGTGGTTCCAAAGAAAGTGGAAGCCAGGACATTGGTGTACAGAGGGGTGCCGGGACAGCAGGCGGCAATCGACAGCGCGCTGGCCAGCATACCGGGAACCTGGCTGCGGGGCATACCTGCTTTTTTGAACATGGAGAAACCCATAGGGATCAGGCAGAATGAAGCAACATAGGCATTCATTCCGCACAGGCAGAGCACCAGGATAACGCCGTAGAAGGTATAGGCTGTACGCATTTTGATTTTGAGCGGGTCATCCACGGCCCTTGCAAAGAGTCGCTCGAACAACATTCCGATGGACTCTGCCGCACCGGAACGAAGATAAATCTGCCCCAGCAAAATGCTCAGCAGCAGGCAGAAGCCCATATTGGCAACGATATTCAGCGCGTTGTCCCAGAATGTGCCCATCATCGTGTCATATACATTGAGTCCGCAGCCCAGCGCGACCAGGCAGGCGGCAATGCAGCAGGCGATCATGCTGTCGAGCCCCTTGTACACCGTGTACATGAGCAAGGCGGCTACAACCAGGATCACGATGATCCCCAGTACCGGATTACCACCGGAAGCGGCGGCAGTTGTATCAGCAGGCATAATTTTCCTTCCTCCTCTGTTCTATGTAATTATGTTTTCTTATGCTATATGCTTCGGACCGCAGTAGCGGCAGTTTCCCCCGCAATACGGCCGGTGTTCAGGGCAAAGCCCGAGGTGTGCCCCGGCATACCAAAGCAGTAGGAATCCAGGCAAATAGTATTGGCGTCGTTTCCGGCCGCATACAGGCCGCGAATGGGTTCGCCGCTGTCATTCAGTACCTCGGCGCGCTCATTGATGTTCAGGCCGCCCAGGGTGCCGAAGCTGTTGGCAAACAGCCGTGCGGCATAATAAGTGCTGCCCCGGATTGGATTTAGATACGCCTTGCGCTTGTGGAACACCGCATCGTCAGAGGCGTCGCACATGGCGTTGTAGGCATCAACTGTTTGCCTCAGCTTTTCGACATCCAACCCCATCTGGTCGGCCAGTGCCTCAATGGTGTCCGCCATGAACAGATCCGGAGACTCCTTACGTTCAATGATCTCTTGCATACGGCCCTCGAAATTGTCAGGCCAGTCGGAGTATTGGTTGGTGAAGGGGTCCTTGCAGGGCATTGTAATGGGGAAACCTTCCTTTTTGTACTTGTCTACAATGGTGTCCGTGATAATCATATAGGCGCAGCCCCCGGGCTGCTGGCGAATCACATTGATGCCGTAAGCGCCATTGCTCATGGCGGTTTCGTCGGTGAAGCGCTCCGCCCGCTGGTTGACCAGCAGGTTAGGCTGGCGCAGACTGCGCAGCTCCGCACGGAAGCCGCCGGGGCCGCCCAAATGGGGGGCCAGGATTCCAGCGTAAGCATCATAGAACATCCTGCCCTGCGCCGCGCCGACAGCCCAGGCCATATTCAGACCGTCCCCGTCACACATGACGGTCATGGTGGACAGGTTCTCCCCCAAAATGTAGGGTGTGTACTTTCGAACCATTTCCGCGTTATTTCCAAAGCCGCCGGTGGAAATCACCACGGCCTTGGCCCGGATCTCCATCTCCTGCCCATCCTTTAGGACAATTACACCACAGACCGCGCCTCCCTCCTTGATAAGGCGTACCGCGGGACAATTCACAAGGGCTTCGGTCCCCAAACGGCGGGCCTCCTGCCAGATGTGATCGGTGATGGATATTCCGCCGCTGGCCATCATGTCGTAGCCGTGCCAGGTGTGGTTCCCGCCCTCGATGTAGGCGTACAGCCCCTCAAACACGCAACCGAGATCCTCCAGCCAGCGGATGGTGTCAGCGGATTTGTTCACATAAGCCGCCACCAAACCGGGGTGCGCCTGCCAATGGGTGTAGTCCATAAAATACTTGAATGCCTCGCCCTTCGTGACCACCCGCTGCAGCCGCCGCTGCTGGATGGTTTCCACCGCAAAGGGACCGGTCCCGCCGCCGACGGCGCCGCCCAGCCGGTCTTTCTTTTCAAAAACCATCACCTTGCTTCCGAGCTGCGCAGCGGCCAGTGCGGCGGCAAGGCCACCCGGCCCCCCGCCAACGACGGCAATATCAGTGTATCGCTTTTCCATAAGGGTTCCCTCCTTTTTTCGGATAAACCGCACCCGGTCTGCCAGACGGATAACCAGACGGGACAGCCCTCCGTTTCTGACCTTTAGGATAGCAAACGCAGGCGCGGCTGTCTTTATCGAAATCGAAAAAAGCAATGCTATGTTTTTGTTGTAATTGAAAAAGGAGGAAGGGTGCTGGGCCTAAATTGGCCCGGCGCGGAGGTTTGATTTCGCGAACCTCCGCGCCGGGTTAGATGGATCCTGTACCAGGTTCGCGGCGGCGCCGCAGAAACTCCAGAAGCTTCAAGCTCAAACAGATCGAATAATAATTGTCCGGTTGGGTGATATCCATGCCCATCAGATCGTTGATTTTTGCAATACGGTATTTTACAGTATTGCGGTGGATGAAAAGCTGCTCGGCAACGCCGCCGAGGTCTCCAACACAGTTCACGTAACATTGCAATGTCTCAAACAGCGGGGATTCATTTTCCAGATCGTAATTGATCACCTGATAAACGGCAGGGTGGATACAGCGTTCCAGCATAGCCCTGTCTGGGATTGCCGAAAACAAAGAA
>CAKUHW010000071.1 GCA_934659415.1 uncultured Oscillospiraceae bacterium | reverse complement strand
CAGATTCCGATCAGCGGCGACGTTCTGTCCGATAACTTCAAGTTTGTCACCGAGAACCTGACCTGCAAGGTTCTGTCCTACAAGGGCAAGGTCTTCGGTGTTGAGCCGCCGTTCTTCATCGACCTCGAGGTCATCAAGACCGATCCGGGCTTTGCCGGCAACACCGCCACCAACACCCTGAAGCCCGCCACCCTGGAGACCGGCGCCGAGGTCAAGGTGCCCCTGTTCATCGAGGAGGGCGAACTCATCAAGATCGACACCCGCACCGGCGAGTACCTGAGCCGCGTAAAGGGCTGAGAATAACCTTTTGTGCTGCTGAGAACAGAAAGGAGATTTCATTATGACGATTTCTGAGAAGGTCGCGTATATCCAGGGCATGTTTGACGGTATGGATCTGGGTAAGTCCGACTCCAAGGAAGCCAGGATTCTCGCTGAGATTCTGGATGTGCTGAAGGAAGTGGGCGAGGAGCTGGAGACCGTGGACGCCGCACTGGATGAGTTCGGCGAGGAGATCGACGCTATCTCCGATGATCTGTCCGATGTGGAGGATGCCGTCTTTGAGAATGAGGACGACGATGACGACGATGACGACGATGACGATCCGGACGAGGAAGAGGACTTCTTCGAGGTCGAGTGCCCCAACTGCGGGGAGGACCTGGTGATCGACGACGAGGTTCTGGCCGCCGGCGAGATCGACTGCCCCAGCTGCGGCCAGAAGTTCGCCCTGTCCTTTGACGAGGACGAGGGCTGCTGCGGCGGAGGCTGCTGCTGCAAGGGCGAAGACGAGCCCGAGGAATAAAACCGAGAAGACCTGACCCGCCGCGGAGCAGCAGCTCCGCGGCGGTCTTTTTTGCTCAACG
This sequence comes from uncultured Oscillospiraceae bacterium, assembly GCA_934659415.1. Taxonomy (GTDB): domain Bacteria; phylum Bacillota; class Clostridia; order Oscillospirales; family Oscillospiraceae; genus Enterenecus. The sequence continues at coordinate 5,105 of CAKUHW010000071.1, read as the reverse complement.
CTCCGTTGAGGCGGACGCACGGAGCGGTCATTGCCTTTGGCGGCGGAATGGGGTAGGATAGTCCTGCCGGCAGAAAAGAAGGAAAGGACGAGATCAATGGAGATCGGGAACAAGATCAAGGGTCTGCGGCTTCACCGCGGCGTAACACAGGAGGCGCTGGCGGAAGCGCTGGGCGTTACCGCCCAGGCAGTGAGCAAGTGGGAGCGGGATGCCGGCACGCCGGATATCGCGCTGCTGCCCGCTCTGGCCGCTTATTTCGGCGTGTCTATCGACGAGCTTTTTGCCCTGTCGGACGATACCCATATGGAGCGCATCCAGAATATGCTTTGGGATGAGCGGGTGCTGGACCCTGTCCTGGCAGAGCGGGAGCGGGAATTCCTGCTGGAAAAGGGCAGGCGGGAGCCGGAGTACAGCCGCCCCTGGGTCCTGCTGGCGAATATGGAGTATCAGCTGGGGGAAGAGCACAAGAAGCGGGCTACCGCACGGCCGGCATCCGGGGAGAGATCGCCCAGCTGAAAAAGCATCTGGGCTGACACAGGGCTCAGGCGGGCGGAATAGGATGGCACGCTGTATTCCGCCCGCCGGGACTCCTTTGCACCGACAAAGGTCACCGCAGGAGGGATTTTGCGGAACTGGGGAGATAAAAAGAGGGCGCTTCGAGAGATTTTTGTGCCGTGCGCAAAAGAAAATTTGTTGATTTAGTGCGGTGAAATTTTGCGAAGAGGGATTGACAAACGCCGCGCGAGTGCCTATAATGACCACAACAACCGAACAGAATGAAACCTGTGACGGAGAGAAGTAACCGGCGCGGCGAGCTTTCAGAGAGTCCCGGAGGGTGAGATCGGGGCAGGGAGCGGCCGGTGAATGGACTTCGGAGGGCGGACCGAAAGGGCGACTGAGTAGGGACCGACGGGCACCCCACCCGTTATCCATCGGGGCGCGTATGATGGTACGCGTAAGCGAGTGGACGCGCAAGCGTCAATTTGGGTGGTATCGCAGAAGCACAGCTTTTGTCCCATGGTGGGGCAAGGGCTTTTTTATTTGTCCGCCTCCCCCCGGTGCTGTGGCAGGCCCGGGTCATCTGCCGCCCGAATCATTTAGGAGGAATTTCCATGAAAAAGCGCACCCTGAAAAAATTGTCCGCCCTGGCCGCCGCAGCGGCCCTCTCTCTGGCGCTGGCCGCCTGTGCCGGCGGAGCGAAGCCGTCCGGCGGCGATGCCGCACAGACAGGCGGGGACCGGGTCCTGAAGGCGGCTGTGATCAAGCTGCTGGACCATGCCTCGCTGGACGAGATCGCAGACGCTGTCGCCGCCCGCTTTGACGAGATGGACGCCGACGGTCTTACAGTGGAATATACGGTCACCTCCGGTCAGAATGACCAGACCGTGCTCAAGCAGCTCTGCGACCAGGCCATTGCCGACAAGGTCGATGTGATCATCCCCATTGCCACCACCGCGGCCCAGGTGGCCGCCGTAGCGGCTGAGGGCACCGGCGTCAGGGTGGTGTACGCCGCCGTGTCCGATCCCGAGACCGCCAGGCTCACCGGTATGGACTATGTTACCGGGACCAGCGACGCCCTGAATACCCGCTTCATCATCGACATGATGCTGGCCCAGGATCCTGACCTGAAGTCTGTGGGTCTGCTCTATTCCCTGTCCGAGCCAAACTCTGCCGCGCCCATTGCCGAGGCAAAGGCCTATCTGGAGGAGAAGGGAATCGGCACCGTGGAGCAGACGGCCAACACCAACGATGAGGTGGTGGCTGCCGCCACTGCCCTTATCGCGGCCGGGGTGGACGCCGTTTTCACCCCCACCGACAATGTTATCATGGCCGCCGAGCTGGCCATCTATGAAGACCTGGCCAATGCCGGTATCCCCCACTATGCCGGGGCCGACTCCTTCGTCCGCAACGGGGCCTTTGCCACCTGCGGTGTGAATTACACCGATCTGGGCCGCCGCACCGCCGACCTGGCCCGGCAGGCTGCCGCCGGCGAGGCCCTGGAGGACTGCTATCTGATGGATGGCGGCATCATTACCGTCAATACCGAGACCGCCGCTGTGCTGGGTGTGGATCCTTCCGTGTTTTCCGATATGGGACAGGTGGCGGAGGTCACCACCGGGAAGGACTGACGCTGCCCCTGCCTTCGGCCGGACTCTATTTCACAGGAAAGGAGAGGCTTCCACATGCTTCTCATCACCCAGACTGCCCTGGAACTGGGCTTTCTGTACGCACCGGTGGCGATGGCGCTTTTCCTCAGCTACCGGGTGCTGGATATCGCCGACCTGACCACAGACGGCTGCTTTGTGCTGGGAGCTGCGGTGTCGGTGAGCGTGACAGCTGCCGGGCACCCCGTGCTGGCCCTTCCCGCGGCCATGCTGGCGGGAGCCTGCGCGGGCTTTATCACGGCCTTCCTGCAGACCCGGCTGGGGGTGCCCTCCAGTCTGGCGGGTATCGTTACCAATACGGGGCTGTATACCGTCAATCTCCTGGCCATGGGGTGGCGCTCCAACCAGAGCCTGCTGGGCTCAGATACGGTCTTCACGCTGCTGCGCTCCGCCGGCCTGTTCGGAGACTGGTATGAACTGGCGCTGGCCGCCTTCGTGATCGTGCTGGCAGGGGTGCTTCTGCGGCTGTTTCTCGGCACCAGACTGGGCCTCTCCATCCGGGCCACCGGAGATAACCGGGACATGGTGCGCGCATCCTCCATAAATCCCACGGTCACGGTCACGGTGGGCCTGTGCATCGCGAATGCGCTCACCGCGCTCTCCGGGGCCATGGTGGGGCAATATCAGAAGACAGTGGATATCAACGGCGGGACGGGAATCGTGGGGATCGGACTGGCCTGCCTGATCATCGGCGAGACTGTCCTCGGCCGCCGCACGGTGACCAGGGGGATCCTCGCGGCGGTGGTCGGGTCGGTGATCTACCGGTTTTTGTACGCGGTCATCTTCTATACCAAGATCGTGCCTGTGGACTGCCTGAAGCTGCTCACGGCTGTGATCGTGGCCCTGGCGATCGCGGCGCCCGGTCTGAAGCGTTGGGCCGTCCTGCAGCGCAGAAAGGCCGCCCACCGAAAGGAGATGCGGTAGAATGCTGGAGCTGAGACGGATATCCAAGACCTTTAACCCGGGGACGGTGAATGAAAAACGGGCTCTGAACGACCTGTCTCTGACACTGGAGAGCGGAGAATTTGTCACCATCATCGGGTCCAACGGCGCAGGCAAGTCCACGGTGCTCAACGCCATTGCAGGCGGCTTCTTTGTGGATACCGGGTCCATCCTGCTGGACGGGGAGGACATGACCTTTCAGCCGGAGCACCGGCGGAGCCGCCGCATCGGACGCCTGTTTCAGGATCCGCTGAAGGGAACTGCGCCTGGCATGACGATCGAGGAAAATCTGGCCCTGGCCTATCTGCGCGCCAGCGGCCGCGCAGCCCCCTTCAGCCGCATCACAAAGGCGGACCGCGCCCTCTTCCGGGACCGCCTGGCTCAGCTGGATATGGGGCTGGAGAACAGGATGCGCCAGCCGGTGGGCCTGCTCTCCGGCGGGCAGCGCCAGGCGCTGACTCTGCTGATGGCGACCATGGTGACGCCGCGGCTGCTCCTGCTGGATGAACATACCGCGGCGCTGGACCCCGGCACGGCAGATAAGGTGCTGGGCCTGACCCGGCAGATCGTGGCGGAGGACCGAATCACCTGTATGATGATCACCCACAACATGACCCAGGCGCTGGAGCTCGGAAGCCGTACGCTGATGATGGCGGACGGCGCGGTAGTCCTGGATGTGAGCGGGGAGGAGCGAGCCGGGCTGACTGTAGATGATCTTCTCGCCCGTTTCCGCGCGGGGACGGGGCGGCGGCTCGACAACGACAGAATGCTCCTGACGACATAAGTGCGAAACGCGGCCCGACCGAATTCCGGTCGGGCCGTGTGCTGCTCTTGCGTTCCTAAATCTTGATTTTTAGGACGGGCTCTGGTAAGATAAAGAAAACGGCATGGGGGAGGGCCTGATCATGATGAGACGCGGAGCGCTGACGCTTTTGGCGTTGACCTTTCTGGCGCTGACAGCCTGCGGCGGCACGGCGCCTGTGGAATCTCTGCCTGGACCATCCGAGTCCCCGGCGGCCTCTGCCTCGCAGACGCCCGGCGTGCCGGAGCCGACCGGGGAGATCCTGCCGGAGGCCTGCGGCCGCTATACGGCGGAGCTTGGGCGCAGCGGGGCGGCGGAGCGCCTTTCTCCGGCGGAACTCCGGCTTGCAGACCGGGCCGAGGAGGGAACGAGCGAAAGCTTTTCCGTCCGCTTTGCGGACGGGAGCGAGCAAAACCTCATTCAGACCGGAGCCCTGGGAGAGGGGATCCGCCTGGAGGCGCTTCCGGGGCTGACACAGAAGAGCGGATACGGACAGATAGCCTGGGACGGCGCGCTGTACCATGCCTTTACGCTGGATGCCGACAGCTGTACCGTGCCGAACCTGTGGCCGGATACGGGCGGTCTGCTCCGGCTGAATATCAGCGGCGCGTGCCGGATGGAGGGCGGCGTATACGACTGTCTGGAGGGCTTTGCCTGTGTGCTGATCACCGGCAGCGGGACGCTGACGGTGGACGGTACGCTGGCCTGCGGAGGGGGCGGCCTCCCCCTTCCTGCGCTGATGGTGGACGGCGGCGTCACAGTGCGCTGCGGCCGGTTGGAGCTCCGCTCCGGCGGGGGCGGGGTACCCTCTCTGGCACTGCTAGATGGAACGGTGCTCACCGACGAGCTCGTCTCGCCCGGCGATGTGCTCAATGCGAGGGGAACGCTCCTGGCCCGGCGGGCAGAGGCGGGGGGCGACCTGGTGACCCAGGGGGGCGTTACGCTGCTGGACGAGCTGCTGGGAGAGAGCCCCACGATGATTCTCGGCGGCGGGACGGTCTGTCTGGCGGGCACTGCGCCTGCCGGGACCTGTGTAGAGGCCGGGGCCGGGCAGTTGATCGCGGAAGAGATGGCGGGCCTTTCTGTCCGGGGCCGGGCGGAGGCTGTGCGCGCCGCGGCCGATGTGGGCAGGCCATACTGCAAAACGACCTACTCGGAGGAGTGGGCGAAGGGTTCCGGCCTGCACTGGGATAGTC
>CAKUHW010000070.1 GCA_934659415.1 uncultured Oscillospiraceae bacterium | reverse complement strand
GTGGGGGCTGTGCCCGTTTCATCACGAGAAGACCCCTTCCTTTTCCGTCAACGAATCCAAGCAGATCTTCCATTGCTTCGGCTGCGGAAAGGGCGGCGGGCCGGTGCGCTTCATAATGGAGATCGAAAACCTCTCCTTTCCGGATGCCGTGCGCAAGCTGGCGGAGCGGGCGGGACTGGAGATGCCGGAAGAGGACGCCTCTGGCGGGGTCTGGAGGGAAAAACGCAAAAAAATTCTGGAGCTGAACAAGGCTGCGGCCCGGTACTACCGTTCTATGCTGACCTGCCCGGAGGGAGAGACGGTGGCGGCCTATATCCGGGATAAGCGCCGCATCAGCCCGAAATTTTCCGCCCGCTTTGGGCTGGGCGCCGCCCCGGATGCCTGGGACAGCCTGATCCGTGCAATGACGGCGGAGGGCTGGGACAAGGCGGACCTGCTGGACGCCGGGCTGGCAGTGGCGGGGAAAAACGGCGGCATCTACGACAAATACCGCAACCGACTGATGCTGCCGGTGATCGATGTGCGCGGGGATGTGATCGGCTTTACCAGCCGGGTCATGGATGACTCCACGCCGAAATACCTGAACACGCCGGAGACAGCGATTTTCAAAAAGCGCTCCATCCTGTACGGACTGAACTACGCAAAAAATACCAGACGGCCCAATTTTATTCTGGTGGAGGGCAATATTGATGTGATCACCCTTCACCAGGCCGGATTTGATAACACGGTGGCCACCATGGGGACGGCTCTGACAGAGGAACACGTTCGCCTGCTGGGGAAATACACCAAGCAGCTGGTCCTCTGTTATGACAATGACGCGGCCGGGGAGGATGCGACCCAGCGGGCGATCGGCATTCTGCGCGGCTCCGGAATCGAGACAAAGGTGCTCCGTCTGCCGCGGCGCAGGACAGACAGCGGCGAGCTGGTGAAGCAGGACGCGGACGATTACATCAAAAACTACGGCGGCGAGGCATTTCAGGGACTGATGGACCGAAGCGCCAATTCAGTGGAGTATCGACTGGACACCATCCGCGGCAGGTTTGACCTGACCAAGGATGACCAGCGGGCCCAGTACCTGCAGGCGGCGGCAGAGCTGGTGGCGGGACTGCCAAGCCCAGTGGAGCGAGAGATCTACGGGAACCGTGCCGCCGATGCGGCGCAGCTCTCCCATGAGACGATGGCACAGGAGGTGGCCCGGCTGCGCAGCAGGCGCCGCTGGGAGGCGAGAAAAAAGGAGGAGCGGCAGGACCTTGTGCCGACCCAGAAGCTGCAGCCGAAAGAGCGTGCCCTGCGCTACAGCAATCCGCGCTCCGCAGTGGCGGAGGAGGGACTGCTTCGCATCCTGCTGCTGGACAGTGACTTCTTCCGGCAGACAGAAGGGCTGGAGCCGGAACAGTTTTCCTCTCCGCTGCTGGGCCGTGCCTACTCCGCCCTTCGGGAGCGCTGGCGCACAGGGCGGTCGGCGAATCTGGCGGCGCTGGACGGATCCTTTACTCCGGAGGAGCTGGATCATCTGGCTGCGGTCGTGCAAAAGCCGCAGGCGGTCAATACCGCTGCCGCGGCTTTAGAGGACCTGAAACAGACCATCCTTGCGGAAAACCGCAGGGGAGAGATATACAGTGCCCAGGATCTGGCCGATCTGCGGGCCGAACTGAAACAGAAAAAAGGTTACGGAGGACAGACATGATGAGCGAGAAGCAGAAAACCGCCAAGAAGCAGGAGCTGAATGCCACCACATTGGTAAGCAAGGAGAAGTTTGAGAGCGCCAAGGCGGACCTGGCCAAGATGGTGGAAGGAATCGCCGGCGGAGAGAAGCTGCTGGAGCTGGTGGATGCAGGGTACAAGAAGGGAAAGCTGACCTCCGGTGAGATGACGGAAGTACTGGAGGCCATGGAACTGGAGAGCGAGCAGCTGGACAAGATCTACGATATGTTCGAGAACCTTGGCGTGGACACGGCCTGCGATGATGTGCTCCCGGAGCTGGACGACGAGCTGCTTCCCCCGGTGGAGGAACTGGAGGATATTCCCGAGGAGGAGATCGTAGACCCCAATTCTCTGGTGGATTCCTTTGCCATCGACGACCCGGTGCGGATGTATCTGAAGGAGATCGGCAAGGTGGATCTGCTCACGCCCGAGCGGGAGGTGGAGCTGGCTCAGGCCATGTCCGCGGGGAATACGGCCCGGGAGCAGCTGGAGGAGCTGGAAAAGTCCGGCGAGGCGACCCCGTCTGAGGTGCGGGAAGAGCTGGAAAAGCTTATAAAGGCCGGAAAGAAGGCGGAACAGCAGCTGGCAGAGGCCAACCTGCGCCTGGTGGTCTCCATCGCCAAGCGTTATGTGGGCAGGGGCATGATGTTCCTGGACCTGATTCAGGAGGGAAATCTGGGCCTCATCAAGGCTGTGGAAAAGTTTGACTACACCAAGGGCTATAAATTCTCCACCTATGCCACGTGGTGGATCCGCCAGGCCATCACCAGAGCCATCGCGGATCAGGCCCGGACCATCCGCATCCCGGTGCACATGGTAGAGACCATCAACAAGGTCATCCGAGTGAATCGCCAGCTGCTTCAGGAGCTTGGCCATGACCCCACGCCGGAGGAGACTGCCGCGGAGATGGGCGTGCCGGTGGAGAAGGTGCGGGAGATTCTGAAAATTGCGCAGGAGCCGGTCTCCCTTGAGACTCCCATCGGGGAGGAGGAGGACTCCCACCTGGGGGACTTCCTCATGGATGAGGGCGCGTCTGAGCCCTCTGAGGCGGCCTCCTTTACCCTGCTCAAGGAACAGCTGGTAGAGGTTCTGTCCACGCTGACGCCCCGGGAGGAAAAGGTGCTCAAGCTGCGCTTTGGCATTGAGGACGGCCGCACCCGGACGCTGGAGGAAGTGGGCAAGGAATTCAACGTGACGCGGGAGCGCATCCGCCAGATCGAGGCGAAGGCCCTGCGGAAGCTGCGCCATCCGTCCCGGTCCAAAAAGCTGAAGGATTTTTTGAACTGAGATGATCTGGCTGCTGAACGCCGGGGCTCTGGCCGGCAGGGAGGAGGAGGCGCTGGAGCTGGTCTCGCAGGAGCGCCGGGCGAGGGCCTTAGCCTGCCGGCCGGAGGAAGCGCGGCTGGGCATACTTGCGGGCGGACTGCTGCTGCGCCATGTGCTGGGTGTCCGGGATGAGTCGCTGCTGCCGCGCAATGAATGGGGCAAGCCCTCCCTGCCGGAGGGCCCCTGCTTCAGCCTGAGCCACGCCGGGTGGTACGCCGCCCTGGCTGTGGAGGCGGAGCGTGTGGGGGTGGATATCGAGCCTTTGGACCGGCCGTTTCGCCGTCTGTCCAGACAGCTGTTCCTGCCCCGGGAGCATGAATGGCTGGCGGAGGCGCCGGACGCGGCACGCTTTTATACTCTGTGGACCCGCCTGGAGGCATATACCAAGGCGGACGGACGCGGCCTGCTGCTGGCGGACAGGGAGCAGTGCCTGCTGGACACGGAGGGCCCCTGCTTTCTCCGGACCTTTGTCTGTGACGGGCATATGATCTCCTGCGCAAGGCAGCGGAGCTTTGAGCCGGAGTTCCGGACCGTGCCGTTGGAGGAAGTGCTTCAGGACCTGAAGAACGGAATATAAAGCTCTCCCGTCCTGCCGCGCAGCGGCGGCAGGGCGGGAGAGGCAGAGGGGCGTACCGGGCGATGTGCTGCGGTGCGCCCTTTTATTTGATCGGGACAGGCAAACCGGTGCGGATCGCAGCATATCAGTGCCTATTGGGGGCGAGGTTATGCTGCGGCTGCTGCGATGGAAAAAATTTAAGGATGCGCTGACGGGAATTGGGCTGGTCGCCGCTGCTGCGGCGCTGGTGGCCGCGCCCACTGAGGCGATGGCGGGGGCGCGGGATGGGTTGAAGCTCTGCCTGAATGTGATCACGCCCTCGCTGTTTCCCTTCTTTGTGCTGTCCGCACTGGTGGTGGATCTGGGACTGGCGACCGGTCTGGGGCGTCTTTTGCAGCGCTTCATGTACCCCCTGTTCCGGGTAAACGGCAGGTGCGCGGCGGCGCTTATTCTGGGCTTTGTAGGCGGTTATCCCGTGGGGGCCCGCACCGCCATCGCACTCTATTCCCAGGGCCAGTGTACCCGGACGGAGGCGGAGCGGCTGCTGGCGTTCTGCAATAACTCGGGCCCCGCGTTTATCCTGGGCGTTGTGGGTGCGGGCATTTTTGGGGACGGCAGAATCGGGCTTTTGCTCTACCTAACTCATGCCCTGGCCTCGCTGCTGGTGGGTCTGATTTTTCGCTTTTGCGGCGGCAGAGAGGAAGGGAGCGTCGGGGCGGAGCGGACGAACAAAAAACCGATACGTGCGGTATCTCTTCCGGGCGCCTTTACAGGCGCGGTAAAGAGCGCCCTGGAGAGCACGCTGTCCATCAGTGCCTTTGTGATCTTCTTTTCCGTGGTGCTGCGCCTGCTGACCCACTATGGGGTGCTGGATCTGCTGGCAGGCGGCTTGGCGCATCTGGGCTTCCGGCCGATGTGGGCCAAACGGCTGGTTGCAGGGCTGCTGGAGCTTACATCCGGAGTATCTTCCCTGACCGAGTCGGGCAGTCTGACCGGTCGGGTTTCCATGGCTGCCTTTATGCTGGGGTGGGCCGGGATCTCGGTCCATTGCCAGGTGCTTTCCTTTCTGATCGACTGCGGCCTGTCTGCCCGCACCTATTTAGCCGGAAAATTGTGCCATGGACTGCTGGCGGCCGGACTCACCTGGCTGCTCGCCCGCTTTCTGCCGATACACGAGCCGGTAGCAGCCTACCTCAGCCGCCAGGCGGACGCCCTGGCGGAGCTGGAGTTTGCAACGGCGCTGCGGGTGTCGCTGCTTGCGGCCGGGGCTGTGTTCCTGCTGATTTTTTGCCTGAGCGTGTCGAAATTGCGAAAATGGGGTAGAAAAAAGAATACGCATCCTGTATACTGAAAGAAATAGAGGCGCGGAGGTGCTGTGCCATGCTGTTTGAAAAACATATTGAGCCGCGCTGTGCCTATTGCAGGCGCGGGGTACGGCTGGATGATACGCGGGTCATGTGCGTGAAAAAGGGAATCGTACTGCCCAACGGCGCCTGCAGAAGGTTCCGGTACGATCCGCTGAAGCGTGTGCCGCCGCAGCCGGTGACGGCGGATTTTTCCCGGCTGAAGGCGGAAGACTTCACGCTATGAAGCCGGCATGAAGGAGGGCTGCGCGATGCAGAGGGAAATTACAGAACCCCTGCCGCTTCTGGATACACAGGGAAACCTGACACAGGTCGGATATGCCAAAAGGCTTTTGCCGGTCTATGAGCGATCCAAGGTCAGGGGCGGACGCACCCGGCTGAAGGAATGGGATTACTACTATGTTGGCAATGACAGGTTCGGCGTTGCGCTCACCATTGCCGACAACAGCTATATGGGGCTGGATTCCATCTCGTTCCTTTCTTTTGAGGAATCGCCGTGGCAGATCACAAAAAGCCCCATGCGGGCATTTCCCATGGGCAGGACTGGTTTGCCGGCCCATTCCGGCTCCGGCGTTACCGCCAGTTCGGGCCGGGGATACGGACTGTGCTTCCGTGTGGAGAATGGCCGGCGGGAGCTGACCGCGCACATGGACAAATTCCGCGGCCGGGATGCCATCGACATCTCCATGATCCTGGAGGCGGAGCCGGAGGAGTCCATGGTCATCTGTACGCCCTTTGACAAAAAGGGACATTTCTATTTCAATCAGAAGATCAACTGCATGCGGGCGCGGGGCGCGGTGGAGCTGGGTGCGGCCCGGTATGAATTCCGCCCGGAGGACTCCTTTGGCCTGCTGGACTGGGGGCGGGGCGTCTGGACCTATCACAACACCTGGTATTGGGGCTCTGCCTCCGGATTGATAGACGGGGCTGACTTCGGCTTCAACATCGGCTGCGGCTTCGGGGACACCTCCGCGGCCAGCGAGAATATGCTCTTCTATAACGGCAGGGCCCATAAGCTCAGCCAGGTGC
>CAKUHW010000069.1 GCA_934659415.1 uncultured Oscillospiraceae bacterium | reverse complement strand
GCCCTGCTGAACCTGGGGGGAAATGTGCTGGCCCTGGGGGGCAAGCCGGACGGCGCTCTCTTCCGGGTGGGGGTGCAGTACCCGGAGGCGGGCAGCCGGGAGACCGTGGCCGTGCTGGCGGTGGACGACCAGTCGGTGGTCACCTCCGGCGTGTACGAGCGCGCCTTTCAGCAGGACGGGCGGACCTACCACCACCTGCTGGACTCCGCCACCGGGGAGCCGCTGGACAACGGCCTGCTGGCCGTAACGGTGATCGCCGCGCGCTCGGTGGACGCCGACGCCCTGAGCACCGCCGTCTTCGCCCTGGGGCTGGAGGAGGGCATGGCCCTGCTGGACAGCCGGGAGGACGCCTGGGGCGTGTTCATCACCCAGGACCTGCAGCTGCACTGGTCCGAGGGCTGCCGGGCCTTCGCCGCGGAGAAATAGAGCAGCACCCCCGCCTTTGCATCAGCGGCGCAAAGGCGGGGGTACTATTTTCTATCCCTTCTGCTTCAGCGGCAGGATAACGGTGAACACGGTGCCCTTGGGGTTGTTGTGGGCGGCGGAGATCTTTCCGCCGTGGCGCTCCACGATCAGGCTGGCGATATACAGCCCCAGCCCGCTGCCGTCCGTTTTTGACTGCTGGCGCTCCTCCCGGTAGAAGCGGGAGAATATCTTGTCCATGGCCTCGTCGCTGATGCCCACGCCGGAATCGCTGACGGACAGGCGCACCTTATTGTCCTGCCCCCAGGCCAGCACCCGGATGACTCCGCCGGGCTCGGTATATTTCAGGGCGTTTTCCAGCAGGATCACCAGCAGCTCTGTGAGCAGCTGCCGGTCTGCCTCCAGGCACAGGCCGTGCTGCACATGGCAGTCCAGGGTCTTGCCCGCGGCCTCCGCCTGATAGTAAAAGGGCTCCACAAAGTCGTTCACCAGGGGCTCCAGGTCCAGCGGCTCCGGGTGCAGGCGCATTTCGGAGGCCTGCAGCTTCACCATCTCCAGCAGATTGGAGGTCATGCGGCGCAGGCGGCTGGTCTCGGTGAGGGAATTCATGATCAGATCGCTGCGGTCGATGATCTTGGCCCCGGGGGTCTCCAGCAGCAGCTCCAGAGAGCTGTGGATCACGGCCAGCGGGGAGCGCAGCTCATGGGAGGCGTAGCTGATGAACTCATCCTGCCGCTCCCACGCCTCAATGACCCCCTGCACCAGAGACCGGCTGAGATACCATCCCGCCGCCAGCACCAGTACCAGGGCTCCGGCGGTACACAGCAGCAGCACCCGCAGGATGATGTGCAGGGAGAGCTCCACATCGGTGGAGTCGGCGGCCATCTGAAGATAATAGAGCTGTCCGCCGGAGTCGGTCACAGGCATGGTGTAGGTACGGTACCAGCGGGCGGAGCCGCTGCGCTGCACCTTCTCCGTGCGCAGGCGGCCGGAGTTGCGGGGGGAGAAGTCCACATTCAGCATATAGTCAAAGGAGACCAGATGGTCCTCATTGAGCACCGTGCCGTTGGCGCTGCGCAGCAGCAGAAAGATCCGGTAGGTGATGACATAGCTGCTGCCGTCGTCGTAATAAAGGATATTGCGTCCGTCCAGAAAGCTGTCCAGGGCGCCGTCCACGTTGGCCTGGATATGGACCTCGGCGTCCCGCATCTGGCTGTCCGCCTCCTCATAAAGAGCCCGCTCGGCCACATAGTAGACAATGAAGTCGAAGCTGCACAGCAGCGCCAGAAACACCACGAACAGGATCCCCATGTACTGCAGGCGGCGGCGCAGCAGAAAGTTGCGCCTATCCATACAGCTCGCTGTCGTCCGTGAGGATGTAGCCGATGCCCCGCACGGTCTTCAGATATTTGTCGTAGCCGAACTGCCGCAGCACCTTGCGGATCTGGCTGGCGTACACCTCCACCACGGAGAATTCCGTGCTGGAGTAAAAGCCCCAGATACGCTGGAACAGGCGCTCCTTGTGGACGATCACATTCTTGTTTTCCACCAGGTAGAGCAGAAAGTCGAACTGCCGGCCGTGAAGGTCCACCTTGCCCGGGCCGATGCGGGCGGTGCGGGTATCGGTATTCATGGTCAGGTCCAGAAAGGAGCGGATGTTCTCCTGGCTCTCCCCGTCCCGGCGGGAGCGGCGCACCAGGGCGTCCAGCCTGGCCTGGAACACATCCAGGTCAAAGGGCTTGGCCAGGTAGTCGTCCGCGCCGGCGCGCAGACCCTTTACCTGGTCGGAGGAGCTGCTCAGAGCGGTGAGCATGAGCACCGGTGTGGTATTGCCCATGGAGCGCAGCTGCTCCAGCACCTCATAGCCGTTGAGCCCGGGCATCATCACGTCCAGGATGATCACGTCGAACTGCTCCCGCAGCAGCCGGGAGAGGCCCTCCTCCCCGTCAAAGGCCTGGGCCATGTGGAATTTGTGCTTCAGACTCTCGCAGATGTTGTTGGAGAGGATGCGGTCATCCTCCACGATCAGCGCTTTCATTCCCCGTCCTCCTTTTCCGGCCTCTCCGGGATCAGGACCAGCTCCGCCGTGCGCGCCACGGCGGGCATCAGGCAGTTGCCCACGATCTCCTGCCGGTAGGTCCCGTCCTCATTGCGGATCCACTGCCCCGTGACGCAGGACATCACCGCCACATGGTCAGCATTGAAGGCCACATGGCCCACCACAGTGTCCAGATCGGTGGCCGCCGCCGCGGCGTTGACCGCGCTCAGCTCCAGCGAGCCGGCCCGCTTCAGAATATCATACAAGATTTCGATGTTGGCATGCTGGTAACCCACGATGGGGGGCACCACACTGTCAGAGCCGTCCCAGTTGGTCTGATAGTCGTCCGCCAGCCGGGCACAGCTCCAGCCGTTGATGGAGGAGGTAAAGGGGAAATCCCGGTTCCACCATACCTCCGTGACCAGTCCGTCCGCGATCTCCCCCAGCTGCTCCACCACGGAGGAGAACAGGCAGGCCTTGGCCATGGTGCACAGCTTGGGCCGGTAGCTGCCGGCCATGCACTGCCGCCAGAAGGCGGAGAAATCCACCGGGTTCATCACGCCCACCAGGATGTCGCACCCCGCCCCGGCAAAGGCGTCCAGAAAGGCGGAATAGTCCGTCTCCCCCACAGCGTAGCGTCCGGGGTCCACGATGGTATAGCCGTGGGCGGCGGCAAAGTCCCGGATGAAGGTGGCGATCTCCACCCCCTCGCCGTCGTTGGCGGTGAGCAGACCGATGGTCCGGTCGCTGTCCACCCGGTCCCAGGCATCCAGAAAGCAGAGCATCTCCCGCTCATTGTCAAAAAAGGTGTGCCAGGCGTTCTGGTAGGGGCCGCCGGTGCTCCAGGCGGAGGCCGGGGCATCCACCGAGATGCAGGCCACGCCCGCCCGCTCGCACACGGCGGTCACCGGGGAGACCGTGTCCACCGTGTTGGACACGATCATGATATCCACTCCGGAACGGATGAGATCCCGCGCGGCGGCCGCCGCCCGCTGCACATCGGAGCGGGAGTCCACATACACCAGCTCCAGCCGGCAGCGCTTTCCATCCAGAATCACGCCCCCGGCGGCGTTGATGGTATCCAGCGCCAGCTGCTCCACATAGGGCGTACACCGGCCGAAAGCGGCCAGCGGTCCGGTCTTGGGCACCACCCGGCCCACGGTGACTACATCGTCAAAGATCCAGTTCCCCGTCTCGTCCTGCCCGGATGGCGCGGGCAGGTCCGAGCGGGGCGCGCCGCAGGCGCACAGCAGACCGAAGCCCAGCGCCAGCGCCAGAAGCAGTCCGGCCAGTCTCCGCATCCCGCCTCCCCCTTCCCCATCGATTTTATTTATTGTATCCGATATGCCCCGGCATTGCAAGACAAAATCAGACGTTCTGTACAAATCCGGACCTGTCCTGCCGCCCTGTGCCGGGTAAAGCTGGAAATCGCAGAAGAAAGCAAGAAAACGCAGGTTTGTCCCCTGTTGTTTCCGCGGGCAAACCCGTATTATAAATATGACAATCAGGCCATCTCTTGCGGGTCTGATTTTGTGAAAAATGCAACAAGGAGGAACTATTATGAAAAAGATCGTCGCTCTGCTTCTGGCCGCGGCCATGGTCTTCGCCTTGGCGGCCTGCGGCGGAAACAGCGCCAAGCCCAGCGCTTCCACGAATCCGCAGCCCTCTCAGGGCACGGAGTCCACGAATCCCGAGCCCTCCAAGGAGCCCGAGAACCTCTCCAAGGTCCAGCAGATCATCAAAGAGGCCGAGGGCATGACTCTGGAGGAGCTGGCCAAGAAGGCCATTGAGGAGTCCAACGGCAAGATGTTCTACGGCGTGGGCAACTCCAGCCGCGGCAAGAGCGCCCTGCCCCTGTTTATCGAGTATCTGCAGTCCATCGACTCCAGCTACAGCATGGAGTTTGAGTGGCAGCAGCCCAAGAACAACAAGATCTTCGATCAGCTCACCGCCGACTCCCTGAAGGAGACCGGCACCTTTGCCATGACCCTGATCCAGGACGGCAACCAGATCGAGTCCAAGATGGTGCAGACCGGCATTCTGGACACCTTCATCCCCAAGGACTGGGCTGAAGCCAACGGCATCACCGCCGACGGCTACACCGGCTTCCTGCCCCTGCAGACCCTGAACAAGGTCTTCATGTACAACAACACCGGCTCCAAGAGTTATGACAACTGCTGGGACTTCGTGGCCGAGGGCGAGCACGGCCTGTACATGGACATCGACTCCGAGATCGTGGGCAAGAACTTCCTCTATATGCTCACCCGGGACGACTACGCCGCCTGGCTGAAGGAGGCCTTTGAGGCCCTCTCCGCCGACGAGCAGGCCTACTTCCAGCCCACCATCAACGCCATGAAGTCTGAGGCCGAGGACCTGGGCCTGGGCGCGGACGGCGCTTATGCGCTGGCCTGGATCAAGCTGTGGGTGGAGTCCTACAACGCCCAGACCGACGACGGCCCCATCTGCAACACGCTGGTCGACAAGTCCGCCACCGATCAGTTCGGCCTGCTGGTGTACTCCAAGCTGCGCTCCGTGGAGGAGTCCTCCTCCGTGTCCGTGAACAACATCAACGTGGCCGCTTATGACGACGGCTATCAGGGCATCGGCGGCTACGGCTACTGCCACTACCTGTTCGTCACCGACAACAGCCCCCTGCCCTGGACCGCCTGCGCCTTCATCGCCTACATGACCTGCACCGCCGACGGCTTCTCCGCCTGGGGCAAGGACATGGGCGGCTACTCCAGCAACCCCACCGTGGCTGCTGAGAACGAGGCCAAGTATCACCACGAGATCGGCGGCATGGCCGAGGACGGCACCACCGTCGAGTTCGCCGCCAAGAACGACCACGGCTACAACTGGTGGACCACCGACGGCAAGCTGGTGCTCGAGGATCCCGAGTACTGCGCCTCCGTGGCCTTCACCGTGGGCAGCTGGATCGAGATGCTGACCAAGTACAGCGCCGGCTGATCTCCTGCGCCTGACATTCGGCAGCACTTGAAAAAGGCGCCCTTGGACCGCGCACAGGCGCTGCGTCCAGGGGCGCCCTTCCACTCTACCCCCACGGAAAGAGGAGAGAGCCATGAACCAGTCCAATTCCCTGCAGGCCAGCGGGTCTGCCGTCTTCTTCAACAAGCTGAAGACTTTTTTCTCCAAGCCCCATAACGTGATTCTGCTGCTGATGGGCATCGTGCTCACGGTGAGCACCGTGGCCCCCATTGTGGCCATTGTGGAGGACACCTTCAAGATCCACGCGGGCACCATCGACGCCTACCTCACCGGCCAGGCCAGCGGCTACACCCTGGTGAACTACATCGACCTGTTCACCAGCCGCATGGCCAGGACCAACCTGTGGATCCCCCTGCTGAACACTGTGCTGCTGGCGGTGGGCACCTGTGTGGTGTCCATCCTGTTCGGCGGCGTGTTTGCCTTCCTCATCACCCGCACCAACCTCGCCTGGCGCAAGTACCTCAGCTCCATCTTCATCTTCCCCTACATCATGCCCCAGTGGACCCTGGCCGTGGTGTGGCAG
>CAKUHW010000068.1 GCA_934659415.1 uncultured Oscillospiraceae bacterium | reverse complement strand
CATCCGCCCCCTCCGGGCTGCCCAGAAGCCGCCGGACCTCGCCGCCCAGATCGGCGCAGGTCCGGACGTTGATGCAGGCGTCCGCCCCGTACTCCAGCAGCTTGGCGAATTTGCTCTCATCGGCCTCCAGGGCCACGATACGGCGCGCGCCCGCAGCCTTGGCGATCCGCACCGCCGCCAACCCGATGGGGCCGCCGCCGGACACTGCCACCGTGTCTCCCACCTTGAAGCCGGAGCGGCGCAGAGCGTGGAGCGATACGCAGATGACGTCAAAGAGCACCGCGTCCCTCTCGTCCACTCCCTCCGGGATCGGGATGATCATCGTGTGGGCCACATCGCCCACCAGCATATACTCCGCGTAGCCGCCGTCCGGCCCGCCGATGCCGTTGGTGCGCGGAAAGCCGTGGGCGCAGATATTGGGGCGGCCCGCACGGCAGGCGGCGCAGCCCTCGGCGCAGTAGGAGGGCGGTCCGCACAGGACCTTGTCTCCCACACGGAAACCGGTGACGCCCTCTCCCACCTCGTACACGGTGCCCACATTTTCATGCCCCAGCACGATCACCGGCTTGACGATCTCATGCCGGTATGCCTCCATATCGGTGCCGCACACCCCGCAGTAGTCGATCTTGACCACCATCTGGCCCGGCCCCGCCTTGGGCACAGGCCGCTCCTCGATCCGGATGTCGCCCTTGCCGTAAAATACCGCTGCTTTCATCGGAATCCACTCCAATCCTTGATTAGTTGTCAGTTTGCGATACACAATCCTATCCTGCATTTAACTAGCGCTTCCTCAATTTAAATAAGGCCTGCTACCGCCGCCAATGTGGCCAGAATGGCGAGGACGGCGGTCAAAAGGACGGACACCCGGAACACCGGTGGATAACCATGTTTCATATCTGTACCCACCATCTGGCAGGTCAGGAAGATGGAGTTGTTGATGGGCAGCGTGTCCAAAACGGTGGAAGCCCAGATCGTGATAATACCGCAGGCCAGCGGCGTCAGACCCATGGGGATGAAGGTGGCGGAGCACATCGCCCCCACGGCGATCACGGAGACGGATCCGCCAAGCCCCATCAGGATGACGGCAAGAATCAGCAGTGCAAACGCCGCCGGGATCGCAATGGAGACCAGGCCGTTGGTGATGGCCGTCATGCCCGGCGTCAGGGACATCACGTTGGAGGCGAACATCACCACCATAAACTGCAGCGGGATGACGACAGAGCCCCTGTCCATCGCACGCAGGAGCGACTTGATCTTGGAACTGTTTTCATCCGTGGGCAGGTACGGGGCAAACAGGACAATGGAAAGAATCGTGCCCACCAGCAGGGACGACCACGCCTCAAAGCCCGGGATAAAATTATACGTAATATAAACGCCGATAATGGGGAGCAGCGTCAGGATCCAGTGCGGGCGCTTGACATCGTCACTGAAATCGGGCGTCCCGAGCTTACCTTCCGTGTACCCCTCACCGTTGGCCACATCCTTGGCGATATTGAGGTTCAGGATGGCCACCGTCCCAACAATCAGCAGAATGACGAGAATAACGCGGATTAGTATACCGCCGCTGGAGGAAAACCCCGGAATGGCCATTTCACACATAACATTGATGGTGCTCGGTGCGGCGGGAACCACGTTCCCCAGTGTGCCTCCGATGATGGACACTGCGGGGATATACTTGACCGGGATATTCAATTCGGCAAAAATCGCGATGCACAATGCCGCGGACGGGACAATCAGCGCACCGGCGTCCATGCCGGACAGCCCGATGACCGCACGCACGATCAAAAACAGGGTGATTGCGACGATCCGCTTCCCCGCGTCGGAGCTCATCTTCCGGGTTGGGGACAAAATCAGCTTTCCCAGGGATGCCGCTGCGCCGGAGTCGGCGTACAGCACACCCATAATGCCGCCGAACACAATGATCGGCGCCAGGACCGCGAGCATCTTGCCGACGCCCTCCATCGCGCCGTTCCATGTCTCCGCGATATTCATGCCGCTGGTGACCATCATGAACAGGCCGGCGATGATTGCCGCCAGAATGGGATTGAAATTCTTGTAAATGGACCAGCTCATAAACACGATCGCGACAATAATGCCAATGACAGACAGCGCCGCAGTCATAGTATCAACATCTCCTTTTCTATCTTTGTCAATTCCAGGGAGATTTGCTTCCGTAATTGCTCAACACAATGATCTGGTGATACCCGCACACCTTGCCGGAATGATACCGCACCAACGTCGTCGTCATCGCGGTGGCCCGCATCTCGTTGACCAGGGATTTGCCTGCCGTCCTCTCCGGGGTGAGCGTCTTGCGGTGGTTCTCGGCCATTGCCTCGGGGACAAAGCAGGAGCTGGTTTCGTCAGATACGACGTAAGGGGATATAAACCCGTCAACCATACCGAAAGCGACAGCGATCCCCTGCTCCTCATCGACTGCCAGAACCCTGCTGTTGGGATCCACAGGGCCCGGGAACAGCATAGGCATCGCCATAGCCATCCGGCCGCTCTCCGGAACCATGGACGTGTCGATGGGAGGGGCCCCCTCGGGGGCGACGGCCGTCATGTAATCAATGTGCTCATAAACCGGCCCGCCGTTTTCCATGCCGAAGGTATTTTCGGCACAGAAATAGGGTTTGTCGCCCGGGGGGGCAAAAATGCTCTTGGCCAGCGCGGTCAGCTCCTCACGGGTGGCCCGTCCGCCCTCTGGGATGGGCGTATCCCAGCCGGACGGAAGGTTCGTCAGATCCTGCGGGGCGTACCAAAAGCCAGACTCAGCCCGTGAGCGGAGCAGGTATACCTCCAGCTCGGTAATTTTATTCTGCTCCACCTTTGCCCTGGCCGACATCAGCATGGGCATGCCGCCCTCGTCCACCTGGGCTACCACCACAAACTGCCCCGCCACATGGTCGATCACCTGGTGGGCGACGCAGTTGATCCCAGTGATGGTGCGCCAGCAGGTCATGTGGCGAACCGCCGCGGGGATGCCGTTTTCCGTTGCGCTGTAGCGTTCCGCCATCGGCAGCATCGACGCATCGTGCGCGGCCATGGAATCTAACAGCGTCTTGATCAATTCTTTCATCAAAGCGCCTCCCAAATTTTTAATTGCGCGGCAGATCAAGTATTAGTTCAGCGGCAGATTCAGATAATCGGCGCACGCCTGCAGCATGGTCTCCATATCCGCCTCACAGCCTGCGTTTTTGGCCAGCGCGCGGCAGTCTGTCACGGCCACCCGGAACAGAGCTTCGGCCAGCGCGGCGGAGTCCGCGTCATTCAGGTAGAGCAGTTCTCCGCCGGCAGCCTTCAGCGCGTCCGCCACGGCAGCCTCCTGGTCTGCCATCAGCTGAACGGTGTACTCCGCAGTGGCGTCCATGGCCTCCTGGAAGAGCGCCTGCGTATCCGCATTCAGGCTGTTCCAGCGCTCAAGGCTAGGGCGCCACCTCATGCCATTTCAAGGCGACCATGGGACCCATGGACATAAAGGCCACATCCACGATACCCTTGGAAAGGCTGTCATAGCCGTCCCAGGGCATCATCGCCTGGACAACAAAGCCCAGAGACTCATAGGCGGAGTGGTTCATGCCGACGCCCAGCCGGTAGTCATTGAGCTCGTCCAGGGTCGCCATCGCCTTCTTGGCCGCGAATGCGTTGCCGCCGTTGGCCATAAAGCCGAGCATCTTCACGCCCTGCTTCTCGATCTCAGCCTGAAGCATCGCGGAGGTCTCCGGATTTTCCCGGAAGATATAGGTGAAATACTCCATGCACTTCTGCTGGCTTCCGTTGGTCTGTCCGGGGAAGTTCAGCAGGGGGAACACGTCACTGTACTGGGACTGTCCCAGCACGCTCATGTCAAAGGCGCCGGACTGAAGGAAGCTCAGCTCTTCTCCGGTCCCGGCCACGGTGCCGCCCCACTTGATGTCAAACGTGACCGCGCCGCCGGACTTTTCCGTAATGTAGTTTGTAAAATAGGAGATAGCCTGGCCGCTGGTCTCGCCCTCGTTATAGGTGGTGGCGAACATGAGCTTGACCTTGTCATAAGCCGGGCCCTGCGGCGTTTCATCCGAGGGCGAGGCAGTCGGTCCGTCCGAAGCGGCCGGGCTGGGCGCGGGAGAGTTCTGACTGCCGGAGCCGCCGCAGGCAGTCAGCAGGGCAAGGACCATCACAAGGGACAGGAGCAGTGCAAGCGCTTTTTTCATTTCAATTCCTCCTCAAATTATTGGATCCCAAGCAGCCGTGGGATAAAGTGGACCAGGTCCGGGAAAATTGCCATGATATAGACGCAGACGATATCCAGAACAAAGAAGGGTACGCACCCCTTGAAAATATCCATCGGCCGCACCCGCAGCGCGTTGGACACCGCAAAGACGTTCATGCCGATGGGCGGAGTCATGCCGGCCACATCGCACATGAACACCAGCATGATGCACAGAACGTACTCATTGAAGCCAAGCCCGGTCAGCATGGGGAAGATCACGGGGACTGTGATAATGATGATCGACGGGATATCCATCACACAGCCGCAGATCAGGTAGAACACGATCACCAGGGTGAACACCAGCATCCGCGGCAGGCTCGCGCCCGCGATCAGATCGGCCACGCCGTCCGCCAACCCGGTGAGCGCGATGAAGCGGCTGAAGATAGTGCCGGCCATGATGATGGGGAACATACCGGCATTCATGACCGCCGCATCCCAGATGCAGTGGCCGATCTGCTTCAGCGGCACCCGCTTGATCAGCGCGAAGATCAGCAGGGCAAACACGGCGATGGCACCGCCCACCGTGGAGGCGAACCATCCCCACACGGCGCCGCCGATGATCAGCGCGAACACCAGCAGGATGGGAATGATGTGCCGGGTGGCCTTGACCTTTTCCAGGAACGGGACCTTCGGAATGTCCTTGGTGTTGGGCACCTTGCCCGGACGGACCAGGGAATAGACAAAGATAAACAGGCAGAGCAGCACCACCATCAGCAGTCCCGCGCTGAGACCGTACATCAGCGTGTTCCCGATGGACATATTGGTGATCAGGCACCACATGATGATGGGAATACTGGGCGGGATCAGGGAGGACAGCACTCCCGCACCCGTAACGGTGCCGTAAGAGAGGCTGCGGTCATATCCCTGCCGCTCCAGCTCGGGAACGGCCAGCCGCCCGAACACCACATTGCCCGCCACGGAGATCCCCGAACAGGCGCCGAACAGGGCGTTGGCGCACACCACGGTGTACAGCAGTCCGCCCCGGACCCGGCCGAGCCACTTGTGCATTGCATCAAAGGCGCCCTGTGCAATGCCTGTGATCCCTGCCAGCGATCCCACCAGCATGAACAGCGGCAGCACCGCGTAAGTATAGTTGGCCCCCAGGGAGAAGGGCGCAGTGGTAAACTGCGTCACCACCATGCGGAAGCCGCCGATCAGCCAGAAGCCTACAAACGAACCGGCCAGCATGGCCACAAAGATGGGCACGCCCAGCAGGACCAGCAGGATCATGGCGGCAAACACCGCCAGGCCGATTATCATTTCTGTGGTCATCGCTTTTCCTCCTCTCCCGGGCCGTTCTCAGCCATGGCGGCGGGGTCAAAGCCCGCGCGCGGCGGCAGAAGGAACTCCCGGATAAGGCTCCAGAAAAATGCCAGCGCCAGCAGGAAGAACCCCAGTGCAATCATTGCGGCAAAGGGCCAGACCACAAAGGCGGAAGCCGCCGAGGAGCTTTTTGCCACCGTGGAATACTTCTGGACCGTGGACACCACCGCGCGGCAGCCGATAAACCCGGAGACCAGCAGTCCCAGCAGACTGCCCACCGTATGGACCGCTTTCTGCCAGGCCTTTGGAAAATGGGTATAGATCAGGTCTATATGGGTATGGCCCCGCTCCAGCTGCACAAAGGCAGCGGAGAGAAATACCACCGGGATATTCAGATAGGTGACGATATCCGTCGCATTGGTGATGCCGTGCTTAAAAAGTTTTACGCCTACCACGTCCGCCGTGGACAGCAGCGTGATCACCAG
>CAKUHW010000067.1 GCA_934659415.1 uncultured Oscillospiraceae bacterium | reverse complement strand
CGCACTCCGCCGCCCGCCGGATCAGGTCTGCCCGGTCGGACAGCGGCCCCGCGCCGATCACCAGCGGACTTTTGAACCGGATCCCGCCGATCGTCTGCTCCAGTGTGCTCATCTCTTCCGCTCCCTTTCTCTTTGTATACCATCGATTGACAAGGGTTTTGACGAAGTACGGGCGCATTTCTGCCCGTCAAAACCGTGTCTGCTCTCGTCAATCGATGGTAAAGCAGGCCGGGCGCTCCCATGGGAAGTCTGCCCGGCCTGCGTTCTTGTTTTTTCGCGCTGTGCGCCCGTCAGATCTGAATATAGAAGGACTCCGTCACCTTCGTCTCGTCGATATCCAGTCCGAGCCCCGGCACCTCCAGCGGCGTGAACCAGCCGTTTTCCGGCCGGCACGGCGTCTTCAGAAAATACTGCGAGGCCTCGCCCACCAGCATGAGGTACTCTGCGATGGGCACCACGCTGGAAGGGTGGGCGCAGGACATGGCCGCCCCAAGCCCCGGCAGGCTGTTGTGGATGGACGCCTTCCGGTCGTAGGCGGAGATCAGGCCGAGAATACGCTGCACCTCCGAGATCCCGCCGCTCCAGGCCGGGTCCGGCTGGTAGAGGGCGCAGGCGTCCGCATCCAGCAGGGTCTTGAAGCCCCAGCGCGTGTACTCGTGCTCGCCGCCGGAGATGGGGACCGGGCAGCGGGCGTTGAGGTAGGCATAGCTGTCCGTCAGATCCGCCATGACCGGCTCCTCGATCCAGGCCAGGTCGTACTCCGCCAGCCGCGGCGCGATCCGCAGGGTGTAGGGCACATCCCAGCTGGACCAGGCGTCCAGCATGAGCATCATATCGTCCCCGGCGGTCTCCCGCAGCAGGCGCACCGTGTCCACGGTCTTCTTCATGCCCGCCTCTCCGGCGGCCGGGCCGTAGGACACCCCCCACTTGATGGCGGTAAAGCCCTGGGCCTTCAGCTCCCGCACCGCCGCCGCGATCTGCTCCGGCTCCTGGGGATAGCCCGCGGTGTTGGCGTAGGCGCGGATCCTGCGCTGTACCCTTCCCCCCAGCAGCTTCCACACCGGAAGGCCGCACGCCTTCGCCCGGATGTCCCAGAGGGCGCAGTCCACATAGCTGATGGCCTGCATATTCTCGCCCTTGCGCCCGTTGATGCAGCTGCGGTACATGATGTCCCACAGCCGCTCTGTATCCCAGGGGTCCTGCCCCAGCAGGATCGGCTTGAGATAGGTGAGGATATATACCGGCGGCATGGGGTTGCTGATGGGGCCCACTACGCCGGTGATCCCCTCATCCGTCCCGATCTCCAGAAAGGTCTGGGTGATGCGGCAGGTCCCGTCCGGCTGGGGCACATGGGTCACACTGACGTGCCCCTTCTGCCTGCGGTACTCCGGGTGGATATCCGTGGGGGCCACCCGGACGACCTTCTTATTGTCGTAGATCCTGCCGGGCCCGTTATCCACACCCACCAGGGTGCGCAGGCGCACGTCCGTGATCTTCACGCTTCCCGTCCTCTGCCGCTCAGTTGTTGTTGACGTAGCGGCCCCAGCCGGGCTCGCAGTCCACCACGCCGTCGCTCATGATCACGCGGCCGCGCACCACGGTGTTCTTGACCTTGCCCTTCATCTTGCGGCCCAGGTAAGGCAGAATCTGAGTCTTGCTGTAGATCTTGTAATCCTTGGTGATGGTCCACTCCTCGTTCAGGTCCACGATGGTGAAGTCGGCGTCGGTGCCGATGAGGTTGGAGCCCTTGCGGGGATAGAGGTTGAAGGCCTTGGCAAAGTTGATGGACGTGACCTCCACCAGGCGCTGGAGATCGAAGCAGCCCTCGTTCATATGGCTGACCAGCAGGTGGCCGAACAGGTCCAGCATGGCAAAGCCGGCGCCGGTGTGCAGCGCGTCCTCGGGATGATAATCCTCCGGGGCGTGAGGCGCGTGGTCGGAGCCGATCATCTGCAGGGTGCCGTCGCGCACGGCGGCCCAGATCTTCTCCTTGTCGGGGCGGGCGTCGTGGCCGACAAAGATGTTCTTGCCCGCGCGGATGTCGTAGACCTCATCGGGGGCGTCGATGGAGGGCATGTACTCAAAGCTGGACACGATGGTCATCTTGCCCTCAGCCTTCAGCAGCCGCAGCAGATCGATATAGCCGGGCATCCAGGCGTGCATGGCGTACCACTTCATGCCGGTCTTCCGGGCGAAGTAGGCCAGCTGATACACCGCGCCGGTCATCTCCTCGTCGCTGTACCACTTGTAGCGCAGGTGCTCCAGATCCAGGGGCAGGCCCTGGGCCTTGTTCTCCTCCACCGCGGCGTCAAAGAAGTTCTTGTCGAAGGGGTGGATGCAGCAGTACTTGCCCGCCGCCGCGATGTTCTGGAAGGCGGTGAAGATCTTGTGGGTGTCCAGGGTGCCGGCGGAGGTGTTGTAGGGATAGGTGGCGACCTTCTCAAAGATCTTGAAGAAGATGGTGCCCGCCTCGGCGATCTCTTTCACGTCCTGGGCCGTACCCAGGGGGCTGCCCACGGGAGAGTAATCGATGATGGACTTCTTGCCGGCCTCTACCTCCTGCATATAGGTGTCCAGCGTGGAGGGGACGGGCTTGACGTTGGGCTGGGGGCAGATGAAGGTGTAGCCGCTGTTGGCCGCGGCGCAGGTGCCGGTGTAGAAGTCCTCCTTGCTGGTCAGGCCGGGGTCGCGCATATGGCAGTGGGGATCGATAAAGCCGGGGAACACATGGCGGCCGGCGGCGTCGATGACCTTGGCGGCCTCGGGCTCGCAGCCGTGGGGCAGGTGGGCGGCGATCTTGCCGTCAGCCGTGCAGATATTGATGGGGCGGAAGTCCCCCTCCAGGTACACAAGGCCGTTCTTGATCAAAAGTTCGTACATGAATATCATCCTTTCCGTGTATTGATGCAGGTCTGTGCCAATAGTATATCGCGCCGGACAGAGGCGCGCTATGTATACATCCGCGCACCGGGATACTCCTCTGCATCTGTCCGGCCACAGGCGGGCGCTCAGCCGCCCAAATAGATCTCACGGACCCGGTCGTCCGACATCAGCTGCTCCGACGGCCCGGACAGGGCGATCTCGCCGGTCTCCAGCACGTAGGCCCGGCTGGAGAATTTCAGGGCCATGTTCGCATCCTGCTCCACCAGCACGATGGTGGTCCCCTTCCGGTTGATGTCCATCAGCGCGTCGAACAGGGACTCCACCAGCACAGGTGCCAGGCCCATGGACAGCTCGTCGATCAGCAGCAGCTTCGGCCGGGACATGAGTGCCCGGCTCACCGCCAGCATCTGCTGCTCGCCGCCGGACAGGCTGCCGCCCTTCTGGCTGGCCCGCTCCTTCAGCTTCGGGAAGATGCTGAACACCAGGTCGTAGTCCGGCGTCAGGTCCTCCTTCTTGCCCCTGGTATAGGCCCCCATTTTCAGGTTCTCCAGAATGCTCAGCTCACTGAAGATCTGCCTGCCCTCCGGGACCATGGCAATGCCCATGCGCACGATCTTGTCCGAGGCGGTCTTGGTGATATCCGTGCCGGCATAGGTCACCGTGCCGGCGCTCTTGGGCATCACGCCCACGATGCACTTGAGCAGCGTGGACTGTCCCGCGCCGTTGGCGCCGATGACGGTGACCACCTCGCCCTGGTTCACCTCGAGAGAGGCCCCCTTCAGGGCGTTGATGCTGCCGTAGCTGGCGGATACCTGCTCTACCTTCAAAATCGGTTCGCTCATTGTCCGGCCCCCCCCTTTCCGAGATAGGCTTCGATCACGGCGGGATCGTGCTGCACGTCGGCAGGCGCGCCCTCCGCGATCTTCTCCCCGTGGTTCAGAACGGTGACCACATCGGAGATGCCCATGGCCACGCGCATATTGTGCTCCACGATCAGCACGGTAACGCCGCTGGCCTTGATCTTGGAGATGATCTCCATAAGCTCCACGCTCTCAGACGGGTTCATGCCCGCCGCCGGCTCGTCCAGCAGCAGCATGGACGGCTCCAGAGCCAGGGCCCGGGCGATCTCCAGCAGGCGCTTTTTCCCGTAGGGCAGACTGCCCGCCGGTTTGTCCGCGTCGGCGCTCAGGCCCACATAGTCCAGCAGCTCCAGCGAGCGCGCCCGGGCCTGCCGCTCCTCCCGGCGTACCCGGGGGGTGCAGAAGAGGGACTCCACCAGAGGCTGCTTCGTCTTCAGGTGCCGGCCGATCATAATGTTGTCGCAGGCGGACAGGTCGTCAAACAGCAGGATGTTCTGGAAGGTCCGGCCGATCCCCAGCGCCGCCACCTGGTGCGAGCTGAGGCTGCTGATGTCCTGCCCCTTGAACAGGACGCGCCCGGAGGTGGGGGTATAGATGCCGGAGATCACGTTGAACAGCGTGGTCTTTCCCGCGCCGTTGGGGCCCAGCAGCGCATGGACCTCCCCCGCGCGGATCTCCATGTCCACCGCGTCCACGGCGGTGAGGCCGCCGAAGCGCATGGTGACGGCTTCCGTTTTCAGAATGGTCTCCATCCCTTATTCCCCCTTCTTTGCCCTGGCGGCCTTCCGCTTCGCCGCGGCCCGGCGGAGCGCGGCCTCCAGCTTGTCCATACCCACCTCGATGGGATGGACGATACCTCTGGGCATAAAGCGCAGCACCAGCACGATCAGCAGGCCGTAGAGGGTCAGCTGATACTTGCTCAGATCCCGCAGGAACTCAGGCAGCGCCCCGGCCACCAGGGAGCCCAGCACACCGCCGCCCAGGTCGCCCATGCCGCCGATGATGCCCATGGTCAGGATCTTGAAGGACATATTGGTGGTGAAGGCCTCCGCCTGGATGTAGCGGATGTTGAAGGCATACAGCGTACCGGCCAGACCGCCCATGGCGGACACGATGGCAAACACCAGCAGCTTGTAGCGGTTCACGTTGATGCCCACTGCGGAGGCCGCGATGGGGTTGCCGCGGATGGCCATCAGGGCGCGGCCCGTCTTGGAATTTACGATCCGGTAGCAGATGAACAGCACGATCAGTACGAAGATCAGCGTCATGTAGTAGTACTGGAGCTTTGTCATGGGCTTTCCGTCAAACCACTTTACAGAGGGAATGCCCGTGATGCCGGAGGCTCCGCCGGTAAATTTGGAGTTGGTGATGATCAACTGGATGATCGTATTCAATCCCGCGGTGGACAGGCCCAGGAAAATGAAGTTCAGCTTCGTGCTGGGCAGGCCCAGCACATAGCCGATGAGGAAGCAGACCACCACGGCGCAGATCAGGCCCACGCCGAAGGGGACCTTGGCCCGCATGACCATCAGCACCGAGGTATAGGCGCCGATGGCGTAAAAGCCGGCGGTGCCCAGGGAGATCTGGCCGGAATAGCCGATGAGCAGGTTCATGGACTGGCCGAGGATCACATAGATCCCCAGCATGATGAACACGTCCATATAGTAGCGGTTGCTGCGCAGGAGCGCGGGGATCAGAATTGCCAGGAGCAGCGCGGCGGCAATGATGATCTTTGTTCTCAGTTTGACCTTTTTCATTCCCGCACCTCCTCACACCTTGGAAATGCTCTTGCGCCCGAGGATGCCCTGGGGGCGCAGGAACAGGATCGCGATCAGCAGGATAAAGGCAAAGGCGTCCTTGTAGGCCGAGGAGATGTAGGTGGAGCCCAGCGCCTCCACCAGGCCCAGGATCATACCGCCCAGAATGGCGCCCACGGAGTTTCCGAAGCCGCCCATCACCGCCGCGATCAGCGCCTTCAGGCCCAGTGTCGCCCCCACGGTGGTGCTGACGTTGTACATCGGGGCGGTGAACACGCCTGCAATGGCCGCCATGGAGGCGGAGATGGCGTAGGTAATGGTGGTGATCTTGCTGTAGTTCACTCCCATGAGGGACGCCGCAAAGGGATTCATGGACACGGCCGACATGGCGAGGCCCGTCTTGGTCTTGCGCATAAACAGGAACAGCGCCGCCACCAGGATGAGACATACGCCAATAATGATCACATTTTGAGGGATGATGCTGATGTTCTCCGTGATCTGCCACGGCTTGCTGCCCAGCAGATGGGGGAAGGAG
>CAKUHW010000066.1 GCA_934659415.1 uncultured Oscillospiraceae bacterium | reverse complement strand
TTCTGGAACAGTATGAACTGAACGAAGATGAGCGCAGTGTGATCGGAAATTTCCGCAATCTCTCCATGATCGCTCAGTTCCCGAATGTCTGCCAGTACAGGCGTGCGATAAAGAAGGATCTGGGGAAGGTGGTCGAGCTGCTCAGCCTGATCACGACCCAGGACGTGTCGTTAACGCAAAAAAGTGCAGCCCAATACATGTAAAGCAATTCTGCTTGCAAGTAGGACAAAGAAAAAGAGGAACGGGTGAGCTCACATGGGCTCACCCGTTCGTGATTTTTAAGAAAGCCTCACAGACCGATCCGTGCTGCGCTGTACCTCAGCGCAGCACGGCACCACAGTCCGCCTTCAGGGTTTCCAGAATGGAGCGGACATCCTCGTCCGCCTCCTCGCCGGTAAGGGAGCGGTCGTCTGCGCGCAGCACCAGATTGAACGCCACGGATTTCAGTCCGGGCAGAATGCCGGGGCCGCGATAGATATCAAACAGGGAGACCTCCTTCAGCAGGCCCTTGGCGCCGCAGCGAATGGCGTCTTCCAGCTCGCCCACCGTGACCTCCTCGGCACACACCACGGCAATATCCCGGGTGACAGAGGGGAACTTGGGAAGGGGAACATACTCCGGGTCGGGGCCCTTGGCGGCCATCAGCGCGTCAAAGGAGAGTTCTGCGCACTAGAGTTCGGCGTCCAGACCGTAATTCCGGGCGGCCAGCGGATGGAGCTGGCCGAATACGCCCACATACTGCCCGCCGTCCCACACACCGGCGCACCGCCCGGGGTGATAGGAAGGGTTATCCTTTACAGGGAGGAAGCGCACGTCGCAGGACCGCAAATTTTTCAGAACGGCCTCGATCACGCCCTTCATGGCATAAAAGTCCACTCCTTCGCCATAGGCGCCCAGGGTCAGATATTTCTGCTCCCGGGCAAGCCCCTCCGGCCCGCCGGGGAGATAGACCCGGCCCAGTTCATAGAGCTTTGCCGTCTTGTTGCGGAAGTTATAGTTGCGCGACAGGATCTCCAGCATGGAGGGCAGAGTGGTGGTGCGCATGATGGAGGTATCCTCTCCCAGGGGGTTCAGAATCCGGAAGGAGCCGCGCCGGGGATCGTCCGCAGCCCAGCGGATCTTATCGTAATAGGAGGGTGAGATGAAGGAATAGGTGATGATCTCATCATACCCGCAGGTGCGGCAGAGCGCGCCCAGCTGGTCTTCGAGACGCTGCGCGGGAGAATACCCGCCCTGAGTCGTCTGTCCCCGCATAAGCGTGCAGGGGATGGCATCGTACCCGTGGAAGCGGGCGACCTCCTCCGCCAGATCGGCCATCCGCAGCACATCGCCTCGCCAGGAGGGGACGGTCACCTGGCCGCCCTCCACGGTGAAGTCCAGCTTGCGCAGGATACGGACCATCTCATCAGGGGCGACATCGGTGCCCAGCAGGGCATTGATCTTGCCCGGCTCCAGGGGGAGTACGGTGGGCTGAGGCACATGATTGAGAATGTCGATCACACCGTCCACCACCTGACCGGCGCCCAACAGCTCTACCAGCTCACAGGCGCGCTGTACGGCGGGCAGGGTGTTCATGGGGTCAAGGCCCTTTTCAAACTTGGCGCTGGCCTCGGTGCGCATCCCCAGCGCCAGGGCGCCCTTGCGGATACAGGTCCCGTCAAAGCAGGCGGACTCGAATACCACGTCGGTGGTATCCCCGGTGATCTCGCTGTTTTCACCGCCCATGATGCCCGCAAGGCCTACGGCCTTGGTCTCGTCGGCAATGACCAGGTGGTTGGCGTTCAGCCTGCGGACTGTTCCGTCCAGCGTGGTGAGCTCCTCGCCCTCTCCGGCCCGGCGGACGACAATCTTTCCATTGTGGACATAGCGGTAGTCAAAGGCGTGCATGGGCTGGCCGTATTCCAGCATGACATAGTTGGTGATATCCACAATGTTGTTGATGGGGCGCACGCCCATGGCCCTCAGCCGCTCCCGCATCCACTTGGGAGAGGGGGCGATCTTCACGCCGCGCACCATCCGGGCAGTGTAGCGGGGGACCAGATCGGCAGCTGGGGTCTCCACATCAAGCAGCGCGGTGAGCTCGCCTTCGGCGCCGCCCTTGACTTCGGGCACGTGGAGATGCAGGTCGCGGTCAAAGGTAGCGGCGGCCTCTCGGGCCAGCCCAATGACTGACAGGCAGTCCGGACGATTGGGCGTGATCTCGAACTCTACCACATGGTCGTCCAGACCGACGGCGGTGCGGATATCCTCACCCACCGAAAGACCGGTGAGCTCAGGATCGTCCGACAGGATCCAGATACCGTTTTCATAGGCGGCAGGGAAGTCCCGCTGTTCCAGCCCAAGCTCTGTAAAGGAGCAGAGCATTCCAGCGGACTCCACTCCGCGCAGCATGCCGGCCCGGATCTCCTTGCCGCCGGGCAGGGAGGAACCGTCCAGCGCCACAGGCACCAGATCCCCCTGCTTCACATTCTGCGCGCCGGTGACGATCTGAATGGGCGCGGCCCGGCCAACATCTACCTGGCAGACCCACATGTGATCGGAGTTTTCGTGGCGCTGAAGGGACAGTACCTTGCCGACCACTACGTTGACAATATCGCTTCCCTGGTCCGCCCAGGTCTCCACCTTGGAGCCGGAAAGGGTCATGGCCTCGGCAAATTCCTTGTCGGAGGCATCAACAGTGACAAATTCATTCAGCCATTTTCTGCTCAGATTCATTGTTCACACACTCCTTTTTCAGAATTGCTCAAGGAAACGGACATCGTTTTCGAAGATCAGGCGCAGGTCGGCGATCTTGAACCGGCGCATGGCGATCCGCTCAAGCCCGAGGCCAAAGGCCCAGCCGGAGTATACGTCGGGGTCGATTCCGGCCATCTCCAGTACACGGGGGTGGATCATGCCCGCGCCCAGCACCTCGATCCAGCCCTCACCCTTACAGGTGGGGCAGCCCTTGCCGCCGCATTTGTGGCACTGGACATCCATTTCGCAGGAGGGCTCGGTAAATGGGAAGTGATGCGGACGGAAGCGTGTGACCGTGCCTTCGCCGTAGAGCTTCTTCATCACCAGATTCAGCGTGCCCTTCAGGTCTGCCATAGTGACGCCCTTGTCGATGACCATACCTTCCACCTGGTGGAACATGGGGGAGTGGGTGGCGTCCACCTCATCCTTCCGGTATACCCGTCCCGGGGCAATGATGCGGATCGGCGGGGTCATGGTGTCCATGGCCCGCACCTGCATGGGGGAGGTCTGGGAGCGAAGCATGACCCGCTCGTCCTCCGAGAAATAGAACGTGTCGGACCAGTCCCGGCTCGGATGTCCTTCTCCGGCGTTGAGCCGGTCGAAATTCAGGGTGGAAAGCTCCACCTCCGGACCGTCCAGTACGGTAAAGCCCATGCCCACAAAGATATTCTTGATCTCATCCAGCGCGATGTACATGGGGTGCCGGTGGCCCACGTCCACAGCTGCACCCGGAATGGTCACGTCCAGCGTCTCCGCCTCCAGCTTCAGCTCCATGGCCCGTTCCGCCAGCCTGGTCCCCGCTTCGTCCAGCGCATTTTCCAGGGCGGCGCGCACATCGTTGGCAAGCTGGCCCATGGCGGGCCGCTCCTCGGCGGAAAGCTTGCCCATTTGCTTCAGTACGCCGGTGAGCTCGCCCTTTTTGCCCAGATATCTGACGCGCAGCTCATCCAGTCCGGCGGTATCCTTTGCCTGCTGGAAGGCGGCCAGAGCCTCCTCACGGATCTTTGCCAGTTGTTCTTTCATTTCTCTTACTCCTTTGTGTTATAGGTCGGTGCCGACAGTCCGCCGCAGTTGTCCGGGGTCCTGCAGGGACTGTGATAGTCCATGGAAGCGCCCGTGGGGTCAGGCGTTCAGGGCAAGAAAAAAGCCCTTCGCCCCGCACAGGGACGAAAGGCAAACCTTCCGCGGTACCACCCGTATTCGCGCGAAAACGCGCGCACTCAAAGCCCCGATAACGGCGGACACACCGGCCGCGTCTTTCCCCGCGGCGGCTCCCGGGCGAACCAAGCGGCGCGCATCAGGGCGGCTTTCAGCCAACGGCCACCCCTCTCTGCCATGCGAAGACCCGCTATTTTCCCGTTCGCAGCCTGTAAACTATGCTCTTTTATAACACAAAAATGATTGAAATGCAAGGGGAAAAATGCTATGATGCAAGGAGATTTGCGCGGAGAGGGGGAGCCGGATTTGGATCGTTCAAGGGTATGTGACATGACGCCCCCCGTTCTGCCCCGGCGTCGGAGGGACGCCCATAAGGGAGATTTCGGCCGGGTCCTGATCCTTGGGGGCAGCGTTGGCTTTTCAGGCGCACCGGCCCTTGCCGCACGGGCGGCGGTGAGCTCCGGCGCGGGCCTGGTCACTGCGGCCGTACCTCCGGAGGTGTGGAGCGCCACGGCCGGACTGTACACCGGCGCCATGGTGATGCCCTGGCCTGCGGATGACGGACCAATGCTGGAAAAGGCGGCGCGCTGCGACGCCGTGCTGGTCGGTCCGGGGCTTGGGCAGAGCGAGCGGGCACGGCGGCTGACACTTGCTCTGGCGCAGTCGCTGACCTGTCCGCTGGTGATAGACGCGGACGGTCTAAATATTTTGGCCGGGCATATAGATAGTCTGACCGGCCGGCACGGCCCGACCATCCTCACGCCGCATGAGGGCGAATTTGCCCGTCTCACCGGCTGTGTCCTGCCGGTGGAGGACCGGGTCGGGCAGGCGGCAGACTTTGCGCGCCGGCACGGATGCACGCTGGTGCTCAAAGGTCACAGGACGGTCACGGCCGGACCGGACGGCGCCTGCACGGTGAATACCACGGGAAACCCCGGTATGGCCCGGGGCGGGAGCGGAGACGCCCTGTCCGGACTTATCCTCTCTCTCCTGGGACAGGGCTTTCACGAAGCGGCTGCGATGGCCGTCTGGCTGCACGGACGGGCGGGCGACCTGGCGGCGGGAGAGATCGGCGAGTACGGAATGACCGTCGACGATCTGATCGCCCATATCCCGGCTGCCATGAAGGAGTGCGAACAGGGCTGCGTATGACCGGCGCAGTCTGAATTTTGAACAGGAGGCGTATCAAGTGCGCAGGATCCTATCTTGTGTACTGATGATGATCCTGCCGCTGTGCGCCTGCACCGCGGCGAAGCAGGAAAATCCGCGGCAGCTTGCCGCAGCGGTCCGCAGCGACTATCTCGCCATGACGTCCTGGCGGACCAGAGCAGACATCTCCGCGCATTACGGCGATGTTGTGTTTGAATTCTCTGTTGAAGCACAGGGAGAGCAGGGGGGAGAGAGCTCCGTCACGGTGACGGCCCCGGAATCCGTTGCCGGGATCACCGCCCGCATCCGAAAAGGAGAGGCGCTGCTGGAATACGATGGACTGGGACTGTCTCTGGGTGAGCTGGATGACAGCGGGCTTACCCCGGTGTCTGCGCTGCCCGCCCTGCTCAAATGCCTGAAGGAGGGCTATATAGCCGACTGTGCCTGGAGCGGGGCGGCGGACGGACGTGTGCTGCTGCTTCAGTGCCGTGACCCGCGGTCCGATGGCGGCGCGGGGACCGGGTTTGATCTGTACCTGGACCCTGTCAGCCATGTGCCGCTGCGGGCGGAGGTGAGTCGGGACGGTGTGCTCGTGCTCGCCATAAAGTTTGATGAATTTACCATGGAGATGACCAATGATGGAACTGGAACAGACGAGGACCTGGGCCGAGATCGACCTGGGAGCTCTGGAGCATAATTACCGGGCCCTGCGCGCCTGCGCGCCGGACAGCCGTTTTCTCGGTGTTGTAAAGGCCAACGCGTATGGCCACGGGGCCGTGCCGGTCGCCCGGAAGCTGGAGCGTTTGGGCGCGGACTATCTGGCGGTGGCATGCCTTGCCGAGGCAAGAGAGCTTCGCCTGGCGGGAATCGCAGCACCTATTCTGATTCTCGGCGCCACACCGCCGGAGCTGGCGCCGATGGTGGTGGAACTTGGCCTTACCCAGGCTGTGGCGACTGCGGAGCTGGCACGGGCGCTCTCCGCGGCCGCGGGCAGGCAGGGCTGCAGAGCCAGAGTGCACCTGAAGCTGGACACGGGCATGAGCCGCCTGGGAC